>JAURJB010000009.1 GCA_030832455.1 Acidimicrobiales bacterium | reverse complement strand
ATCTTGTTTAACCACGAAGGTCCACGACGCGGCCTCGAGTTCGTTACACGTAAAATCACTAACACCGCAGCGCGTATCAAGCTTGGCGTCGAGAAAGAATTGGTGTTGGGAAATACTGATGCCAAGCGCGACTGGGGCTATGCAGGCGACTATGTGAAGGCCATGTGGCTGATGTTGCAACAAAACGAGCCAGACGACTATGTCATTGCTACGGGTGAAACTCACTCAATCGAAGAGTTCCTCACATTGGCCTTTGACAAGGTGGGTCTTGGCGACTGGAGACCTTTTGTTCGCCACGACGCCAAGTTCCTTCGCCCCGCAGAGGTGGATTTACTCATTGGCGATCCCGCAAAGGCCAAAGCGAAGCTCGGATGGCAGCCTGAAGTGAATTTTGAACAGCTGGTCCAGATGATGGTCGACCACGACCTGGCGTATGAGGCCAATCGACTCGCCAATAAATAGTTGGTGGTCTAGTCGAGTGGTCGCTCGGCGAAGGTATCAATCACGGACGCTTCGTCAAAGATCACTCCATTGTTCATCCGCGAACTCAGCGTGGCAATGAAAATCACAAGCGACACCACAGAACTTGCAACAAGTGCAAGTTCGACACGTAGGTAGAGGTCGTTACTTGATAGCCAGGCAACGAGTGCAAATGTGGTGAATCCTGCGCACCAACCTGCGGCAACTTGTGCGTGGCCGCTCAGTGCGATGACTGCTTGAGCCAACGCCAACGCCAACATGTACAGCGCACTGGCAAACGCCAATAACGTCATGGTTCGACGATCAATTCCGCCGTCGTACACCAGGTCAAGTAACCATGGTCCAAGTACAAAGGCCCCAATGGTGCCGACAACACCAACACCAACAACAAGAATCAACAGGTGTCGGAGTCCACGCTTAAATTCGGGAAGTTGGCGTTGCGCCGCGAGTCGCGCGAGTCGCGGCAACAGTGCTGCTTGCACAGCTTGAAATAAAAACAGTGGGATTCGTGCAAAAATCACGGCATTACCAAATCGTGTCACTGTCTCCGGTGGTGAGTCGGCACCAAGAATGTCAACAGTGATGGGTCCTGCGTTGACCAATGCTGCAGCAAATAATGATCCCAGCAAGAGCCAACCAAGGTTCGGTGTCACTTCGGCCCATGATGCAGGTGGACCATCTTCGGTGCGAAGTTTTCCTGCTGCGCCGGCAATGAGAACACCCAAAACTGGAGACAGTGCGATGGTCAGGGCGTATGCCCCTACCGCAGTCACTCCAAGCATCCACAACACAGCACAAGCCACTACACGAAGTGCGCCATCAAGACCGATGATGAGTCCGTAGGCACCAAACCGTCCAGATCCCGAGCAGATTCCTCGGGCCAAGTGCATCGGAGCATACGTTGCAAACGACAACAGGAGACACCATGTTACGAAGTGCTCATTTTCGAACAGTGTTGTATTGAGTTGTGGTGATAGTGCAATGACACCAACACATAAAACGACCAATATCGCAAGCGCGATTTGCGACACGCGCTGCACAACTGGCAATCCGCCCTGACCGATGGCCTTGCGGTGAGCAATCGCTCGGCTTACTTCCTGTTCAATGGGAAGAAAGAAACCGGGTACCAGCGCGAATGCGATAAACCACATTGCAACAATTGGCTTAAATCCATCTTGGCCAAGTGCTTGCTGGCCAATCTTAAAAAAGATGTACGCAGAGATACCTGCGATGAATAGACCGATAGCGACAGAAGTGGTGCCCTCGGGAAGGGCGATGCGCGAACTAGTTGTGTTGTTCGGTTGCTGATGGTTTTGCGAATTTGACAAGCCCTCGTAGGTTAGTGAGTGCAGATGTCGCCTTCGTTACTGCTTCTGTTGCTACCGCAGGCAGTTTGGCTTGAATCTCTTCTGTAATTTCGCGACGTCGTACTTGGGACTTTTGAAATGCCAACACGCCAAATCCGACGGTGGTGTATGCAGCATCCTTTGCAAGTGTCACCACTTTGTCGGTGGGAATGTGCGGAAGTCGGGAGGTGACGGCTTGGACATCAAACTTAGTGAGGTCGATTCCTGGGATCTTCATGGTGGGCTCCTTGTCAACGGCTGTATGGGCCGCATGGATAGTACGTGCAAATAATTGTATCTATAGGTGCTAACTATTGCAAGCGACTTACGAGATTATTGAGGTGACTTGGCCTAGATGGTGGTTGGGGACTGGCTGGGCAGGGGGCAACTAGCCTATTTAGGCCGTGATAAATCCTGATGATCGTGAGTTTCAAGGAGATGGGCCGCTCAGGACCGCGGTGGCACCGCCTGTGGTGGCCGCCATGGTGGTCTACCAACCTGGGCCTTGGTTTCGTGAAGCGGTAGAGGCGCTGGCGAACCAGTCCTACCCCCAGCTGCAGTCACTGTTCTTTATCGTCGAAGACACATCATCGGAACTGGTTGATGTTGCGGTTGACATGGCTATTGACGTGCCGGTTGACCCAGCAGATGTCATTGCTTCGTTGATGCCTCATGCCGTAGTCCGTCGGGTGTCGGGTAATCCTGGCTACGGGGCAGTAATTAATGAGGTCAGTCGCCTTGTTGAGGGTGATGGTGGCTTTTTCTGTCTGTTGCATGATGACGTTGCGCTCGAACCGCAGGCAATCGAGCTGATGGTGGAAGAGGTTTTTCGATCTAACGCTGGTGTTGTAGGACCGAAGTTGGTCGAGTGGGATGATCCGTCCATATTGCAAAGTGTGGGTATACACGTGGATCGGATCGGTGAGATTGAACCAACGATTGGTCTCAACGAAAAAGATCAGGAACAGCACGACAGTGTTCGAGACGTCTTTGCGCTGTCGAGTGCATGTTTGCTTATTCGTTCAGATTTGTTTCGCGAACTTGGAGGATTTGATCGACACATTGAATTCTTCGGAGAAGACATTGATCTGTGTTGGCGTGTGCACTTAAGTGGTGCGCGAGTATTGATTGTTCCCGCTGCAAAGGCACGTCACCGAAATCAAATAGCCACTCGAACTGATGGACAGTCATTTGAGATAGAGCAAGCAAGAAATCGAGTTCGCAGTGTTGTTGCGCTTTCTGGCAGGTGGCAGTTGCCATTAGTTGTGTTGCAGATGCTGCTGATTTCGATTGGTCAAATTGTGGTTGGTCTTTTTGGTGGTGGACTAAAAAGTGCCGTTGCATCACTAAGAGCAACATGTGGGGCTGTGTTCGACATCCCTTACATTGTGCGGCGACGCGCCGAGATTCGGCCACTGCGCAGGGTGGTGGCGAGTGAAATTCATGCCCTTCAGGTTTCAGGGAGTGCGCGTGTGACATCATTTTTCCGCCGACGCAGTCGTCGAATTCAGCAAGCAGCATTTGCACAAAGAGACACCAAAGAAGCAATTCAGCATCAACGGACGGTGTCCATTGTTTCGATTGCAGTGGTCTGCTTTGTGTTGGTGGGTAGTCGTGGATTTGTGACCGAGGGTGTGCAACACGTGGGGGAGTTCTTGCCATTGCGTCAGGGATCAGAATCTGCACGAAATCTAGTCACGTCATATTTCAGTGGTTGGACGAATGGAGGGTTCGGGGTAGCGGGGTCGAATTCAACTGGGATGATGCTTGTCGCGCTCTCGGTAGTTGCATTCTTTGGTCAATTAGGTGCGTTGCAAACGTGGAGTGTTGTGTTATTGGTTTTGGTGGGTATCGCCGGAATGTGGCGTGTTCCTGCAGGGTTTTTCTCAATACGCGCTCGCGCTGTTGGCATGGTGATGTATGCGGCAAATCCGCTTCCGTATTTCGCACTCAACAAAGGCAGGCTCAGCATTTTGATTGTGTATGCAATTGTGCCGTGGGTGTTGCGAATGATGGTTCGGGCAGAATCTGATGTGCGTGGTGCTAAAAAGACACAAATGCTTGCAGCATCAGTGTTGTTGGCGGCAGTTGTCTCGGCGTTTGTTCCATCGTTTCTGTCCTTGTTGGTGTGGTTGGTGTTGCTGTGGGTTGTCGGTGGTGCAATTGCAAGGGTTTCGCGAAAAGCGTTGCGCGGGCCGGTTCTGTTGCTTGGTGTCATGTTGGTTGGCGCGCTGGTGCTCAATGCGCCTTGGTCAAGTGAGTTCATTAACTCTCGCTGGCTAGATCAATTAGTTGGTTTATCTGCCGAATCACTGTCCAGAGTTGGCCTCGCTCAGCTCGCCCAATTTGATGGAGGTTTCCTGCGGATTGGGGTGATTGCGCTTGGTCTCTATGTTCCTGTGTTTATCAGCGTGATAGTCACGCGATCGGCAACGTTTGTGTGGGCAACGCGGTCGTTGTTGTTTGTTGTGGGAACAGGGTTGCTGTTGGTGCTCGTTGATGCAAATGTGATTGGTGTTCCAACGCCTGATTTTGGAATGATGCTGGTTGTTGTTGGCTGTGGTGTGTCACTTGGTGCTGCATCGCTCGCGGGTTTTGTTTTTGATGACGAATTGTCGATGAGCTATCGGTGGTGGAAGCCAATCGTTGGAATTTCGGTTGTTGCGTCTTTGGTCGGAATGATCCCTGCTTTGTCAATGAGCGTCGGTGGATCATGGGGGCAATCGAAAACAACGGTGGCCCAGTTGTATGTCCAGATGCGGCAAGACCCACCCGAAGGTGACTACAGCGTTCTCTACATCGGCAATCGCTTGACGTTGCCTTTGCCATCTCAGCGATTGACTAACGATGTGTTTTTCGTTGTTGCTGATGATGGCGAATTGACGTTTAGTGATCGCTGGATCAACGCTTCTCCGCTGCATGATTCGGTTCGTGATGCAATGTTGGCGGTTGTCAATCGCGAAACTGTGAGAAGCGGGCGTTTGTTAGCTCCGCTTGCCGTGCGTTACATCGTTGTTCCCATTGTCGATGGCGCAGAGTCAACGGTGTCTCGTCCGTTGCCGGCACCGAGTGAATTGCAACGCGCGCTTGCAACACAACTGGACTTCCGTCGTGTGTATCAGGCAAGCGATCTTGTGATTTATGAAAATATGGCTTGGCTTCCGTCTCTTGCGGTAGTTGATGCTCAGACAGCCGAACTGAGTAAGCAAGCAGGAGACGACGTGCTGCTGTCATCTCCGCTCGGTGCTGCTTCGCCAATTGCGCGCAGTCAAGGCATCGGTAGCGATGTGTTCCAAGTCGAGCCGTCCACCGTGCATTTTGCTGTTCCATTCAGTGAGCGGTTGAAACTTGAAGTGAATGGTGAAGAGGTCGGTTCTCGTGTCGCCTTTGGCGGTACAACAGCATTCGACGTTGATAGCGCAGGTTCTGCGCGGGTGGTATTTGATACACCGCTTACTCGGTACGTCTTCGTGTTGATTCAGTTGGTCTTATGGCTGGTTGTGATTACTGCAATGTTTGATCTCGGCAGGTTTAAACGACGGCTAAATGGGTTGGGCAAGTGATGAGCCAACAACGTAGACATCTCACTATTTCTCAGCTCGTTGCCTTCGTTGTAGCGTTGCTGGTTGTTGGCCTCATGGTTTTCATTGATGGCAGAGACGTAAAAACCACCGAGACGGCCAGTCCGGTGGCACTAGAAATGCCATTTGTTTCTGCTGCGGCGCAATCTTCGTCGAGTTGGTTTTGTCCTGGTGTTCCCGGAAATGATGGAACGATTTCAGGAACCATTGCAATTTCGAATTCTTCAGATGCAGATTTCATCGCCACGATTACACGTTTAGGAAATGGTGTGGCGCCGGTGTACTCCACGGTTGGAGTTCCTGCGCGTTCCCATGTCTATGAAAATGTCAGAGCAGGAATTGAGTCACCGTACATCAGTGTGATCGTTGAAATCATTGGTGGAGTGGGTTCGGTGGAGCAGATGATCAATCATCCCGCAGGCAACTCGGTTGCGTTGTGCGCAAATGAGCCGGCTACGGAGTGGCATTTTGCTGATGGCTTCACGGGCGCGGACAGTCTTCATAATTTAGTGTTGACGAATCCTTACAGTGATTCAACAGTCGTCGACATTTCTTTTGTCACGCGTGACTCAACGCGAGAACCAGCGCATCTTCAAGGGTTCGTCATTCCACCGCTTTCTGTTGTTGCATTGAATATGGCGAAAGAAGGTGCGCGCAATGAGCCTGTGCTTGCTGTCTCGGTGCGAGCGAGCGCAGGCAAACTTGTCGTTGGTCGGTCTCAGCATTATCTCGGTGATGGTCGGTTGGGATACACGATGGCGCTTGGATCAAGTGGAACGAGTCCCGAGTGGTGGTTTGCCGATGGAGAAAACATCGAAGGCGCAAACGAGCAGTTGGTGATACTTAATCCAAGTGATGAAGATGTTTCATTAAGCGTGTTATTTGTTGTGGGCGATGGGTCTGACGCAATAACACAACCCGCAAGCCTGACCGCACCTGCTGGTCGCGTAACCCTGTTCGACACAGGCTCGTACCCAGGTGTCCCGACTGGCCGATACGGAATGATTGTGTCAACGGTTGATGTACCGGGTGAAGTGTCATCCGGTGTGGTTGTCGAACAGGTGATCAATCGACGAATTGGAAATACGGTTGCGACCTCGGTTGTTTTGGGGGCGCCATACGGTGCTGCATCAACCATTTGGTCTGCACCAAGTGGAGTGTCATCTGGTATCGGAGATGCTTTGATCGTGTTCAATGCAACGCCAGCAGAGTCAGTGGTCAGTGTGTCTCAAGTTGGGCCTGCAGGCTCGGTGGCGCTTCCTGGGCTTGAGTCGGTGGTGCTGTCAGCGGGTGGCCTTGCAGTCGTTGCAATCCCTGCTGGTATTTCTGAAGGCGAGATCATTGTTCAGGCATCCTCGCCGGTAGTGGTGCAACGCATGTTGCTTCGTGGCCATGATCTGCCTGGTCGCAGTGCGGTTTTGGCGATACCAACGCTTCCTTCTCCAGTGGATGAATCGTGATCCGCCTCGTCATCGTTGTCGCAATTGTCTTGATCGCGGTACTCGCAAATCGTTTGCTTCGCAATCGACTTAACGTCGCGCCAACTCAGGCAAGCCCCGAGATGCCAACACAGATTGATCGCACAGATTTCGCACAGCCGGCATCAGAGTGGCTGGTACTGGCATTTACTTCGGCAACCTGTGCAACCTGTGCAGACATTGAACGTAAAGCGCGTGTGCTTGAGTCGCAGTCAGTGGCAGTTGATGTCTGTGAATTCACAGCACAACGCGAACTGCACAAGAAATATGCGATTGATGCAGTGCCAACTCTGTTGATTGTGGACCGCGATGGGGTAGTGCAGAAAGGGTTTTTAGGGCCTTCCAGTGCAACCGATATCTGGGCTGCGTTAGCCCGTGTGCGAGATGGTGTGACTCATCAGCATGATGAGTCGTGTAACTAGTTGTTTGGTGTTGTTTGGCGACTTGGTTCGCCAAGACCTTGCTGGATCAAGCGCGACACCATTGCACCATCAATGGTCTCTTGATCAAGTAGCGCATGTGCTACGAGATCGAGACCACGTCGATGCTTTTCTAGAGTCACGCGTGCACGTGCCTCTTGCTCACGCAAAATGCGACTGATCTCTTCATCAATCTTGCGCGCCATTTCGTCGCTGTATTCACGGCCACTTGTCATCAAGTCCTCGCCGAGAAATACCTGTTGCTGTCCTGCAAATGCCATTGGTCCAACTGCGTCGCTCATGCCCCATTCGCGAACCATGCGCCGGGCGATGCCTGTTGCTTGTTCGAGGTCGTTTGCTGCTCCGCTATTGAGTGCCCCAAAGACGATCTGCTCTGCAACGCGACCACCCATGGCTTTGCAGATCACATCTTCAAAGTATTCACGTGAATAGGTGTGGCGTTCTTCGGGTAGTGACCACGTCACACCAAGAGCCATACCGCGCGGAAGGATCGTCACTTTGTGCAATGGATCGCTATTTGGCAAGACTGTTGCGAGAACTGCGTGGCCGCCTTCGTGGTACGCGGTTGCGCGCTTTTCCTCAGCGTTAAGCACAAGGCTTTCTCGTCGTGCACCGAGCACTACGCGGTCACGTGCGTTCTCAAAGTCAATTCGTTCGATGTGAGTTGAGCCTCGGCGAACTGCAAACAATGCAGCCTCGTTGACAAGGTTGGCAAGATCGGCACCGCTCATTCCTGGCGTAGCTTTTGCCATGGTGTCAAGATCGATGTCGGTTCCCATGCGCTTGCCCTGGGAGTGAACTTTCAGAATTGCAAGGCGCTCATCTGACTCTGGCAATGGAACGATGATTTGGCGATCGAATCTACCTGGACGAAGGAGCGCTGGGTCGAGAATGTCGGGGCGGTTGGTTGCCGCAAGAACAACGATGCCTTCGGTGGCTTCAAAGCCGTCCATCTCGGCGAGCATTTGGTTTAGCGTTTGTTCACGTTCGTCGTGACCGCCACCAAGTCCTGCACCACGCTTGCGGCCGATTGAGTCAATTTCGTCGATAAATATGATCGCACGTCCCATTTTTGCTGCTTGCTGAAAAAGGTCGCGCACGCGGCTTGCACCCACACCGACGAACATTTCCATAAAGTCAGAACCCGTTACCGAAAGAAATCCAACTCCTGCTTCACCGGCAACTGCGCGCGCAAACAAAGTTTTCCCGGTTCCTGGAGGGCCAACAAGCAAGATTCCCTTTGGTACCCGAGCTCCGATTTCTTTAAAGCGCTCTGGCATTCGCAAGAAGTCAACAACTTCTTTGATCTCCTGCTTTACTCCGTCGTAGCCAGCAACATCAGCAAACGTGGTGCTTGGTTTGTCAGCGTTGTAATTCTTTGCTCGGCTGCGTCCAATCGACATGATGTTGCCTGCTTGGCCCATCGCACGACGTTGCATCCAGATAAAGAAGCCCATGATCAAAAAGAATGGCAATAAAATAGGAATCAGATTGGTAAAAAAGTTGCCCTGTGGTGTTGCGAAGTCGTAATCGACACCCTTTTCTTTGAGTAGCTGTTCGTCGGCATCAGACAACGCCGTTGCGCCCGTTGTGACGAACTCGCTGCCATCATCCATGACTCCGCTAATGGTGTTGTTCAGGTTGTTGATTTCTACGTTGTTTACTTTTCCGCTTTGGACTAGTGCAAGAAATTCGGTATAGGTCACCTTTGTGGCAGTGGATGCTGGCCAAATTCGTGGCGCCAGAATGAGTCCAGCCGCGATGGCAATTAAGACCCACACGGCCCAACGCGGCATCGAACTGCGCTCTTTGCCTGACTTGTTCTGGTTCTGTTTGCCGGGAATACCAAGGGGGTTTTTACGCTTTGGTGATGACGATGGGGGTGGGGGTGGTGGAAGTTTGCTCACGTGGTCATGTTACGGGCAGAAGTCTTGAAGTGTCATGTCGTGGGTTGTGTCTGGGGTTACGCCACACCGCCATGCGGGAAATCCGCCGATTGAGGCGACGTGAGAATTAGGTTTGAGACGTGGCCCGTAAGTGTTCTCGTCCAACCTGTAAGCATGATTCCGCTCTCACATTGACGTATCAATACAGTCGTGCGTTGGTTTGGATTGATGACTTGGCTGAAGAGGTCGATCCGCACGCCTACGACCTGTGCGAGACACATGGTCGCCGGTTTACGGTTCCGGGTGGTTGGCGTTTGGAAGATCGTCGCGATCGATTCCGATTGATTGTTCCAAATCGTCTTGCTGGCTAATTCGTTCTTGCGTATTTCGCCGTTTCGGCTTATCTCATGGTGGTTAGCAGCGTATGTGGTTGCCAACATCGCAAGCTTGCTAGTTCTTTCGGTACTTGGTTATTCCGGGGCAGAAGACCTGCCTACCTGGGTGCTCGCTGTTTCGGCGCTCACTCTGTGGGTGCCGTTTATGGTGATGCTCCGAGCGTTATCGAAGCGAAGTGGTTCGGGAAGTGTTCGACGTGATTTTGCAATTTCATTTACTGCCCGAGATCTTTGGGGTATTCCACTTGGATTATTGAGTCAACTTGTTGTGGTTGTCGCGGTCACCATCCCGTTCAATTGGCTTTTTCCGTCCGTATTCAATTCAGAAAATGTCGAAAAGCGCGCAAAGGGCTTGTTTGATGCGGCATCGGGTGGGTGGATGGTGGTGCTTGTTCTTGTTGTTGTGTTTGGAGCGCCATTTGTTGAAGAAGTGATCTATCGAGGATTTATCCAACAGTATTTGGGGACATCAATCGGCAAGATTCCAGCCTTGATTGTTTCGTCGTTGTGGTTTGCGGGAATCCATTTTCAGGTTGCCGAGTTCCCGGGTTTGTTTGCCTTTTCAATTGTGCTTGGCGCGAGCTTCATGCGCACTCAGCGACTTGGGCTTGCCATCGTTACCCACATTGCATTTAATGCGACGGCGTTAGCGGCGCTCGCACTGACTCAATACATATAGGTCTTACATCTATGATTTAGCGCGTGGACCACGAGATCGAACACGGTGCTGTCGATGCTGCGCGTGATTCCGATCCAGTCCAAATAGCCAATCGGTTCGATCGCAACGAGCCCTACTGGAAAAAGCTGTCAGCAATCATTGCAGTGGCGGGACCGACGCTGTTTTTGTTGATGGCGTTGCATCCCGAACTGATTTTGCGCAATAACACCCCAACGGGAGGCGACATGGGCGCCCATGTGTGGGGGCCGGCATTCCTGCGTGACCATTTGCTTTCGCAATTCAAGCTTTCCGGTTGGAGTATGGATTGGTATTCGGGGTTGCCGATTTACCGCTTCTATATGGTGTTGCCAGCACTCATGATCGTGCTGCTTGACGTTGTGTTGCCGTACGGGATTGCAATGAAGATTGTTGCAGTAATTGGAATTTTGACGTTGCCATTGTGTTCGTGGTTGTTTGGAAGATTTGCGCGATTCGCGTACCCAATTCCGGAGTTATTTGCGATCGCAGCGACGATCTTTTTGTTTGATGAAAGTTTCACCATTTATGGGGGCAACATTGCATCGACGATGGCTGGTGAGTTCTCGTTCTCTATTTCACTGTCGCTTGCGATGCTGGGGTTTGCATTGTTGGCGCGTGGACTCGAAACAGGTCGTCATCGTGTGGCAGCGGCGATAGTCATCGCCCTGTCGGCCCTGAGCCACGGAATTGTTTTGATCTTTGTGTTCGGTGGTGCAGCATTGATGTTGGTCGTATGGAATAAGCGCGATCACTTGCGTTTCGGTGCAAAAGTCATTGCGCTTGCAATGTTGCTGTCATCTTTTTGGGTACTTCCATTCGTAACCAGCCATGCCTATATGACCGACATGAAGTACGAGCCCCGGCCAAGCGGGGTGACGGATTCCTTTTGGAAGATGTTCTTCCCGTTACACACCGCGCTCGATATCACGTTCGTTGTCGTCGCGGTAATTGGCGCTGTGTCGCTGCTGCGCAGACGTCATAAAGCAGGAACGTGGATGGTATTGATGGCGATTGTTCTTGCGGTTGGCGTGTTTATCGCTCGCAATAGTTTGCCGATTATTGGTTTGCTCTGGAACCCGCGCATCCTTCCATTTTTGTATCTCATGCGGTATTTCTTGTTTGTTGTTGGAATCTGCGAAGTGGTTGCATTTATCGTTCGCGTTGTCTCGCTCGAAAGACTTGCCCGCTCCGAATCTGCAGAGCCCGTGGTGCTTCACGTTTCCTCTGTGCGCGATCGTTTCTCGATTCAACTCGCAATACTTTCGGGGTTTGCGGTGCTCACTGCAGTAGCAATCGGGTTTCGGTTTCAAGAGCTTCCGTTTGGTTCGGTGCAAGTCAACGCAGCGGGTGAGTACAACTATGTGTGGGGTCCATTAAAAACAAAGTCAAGCAATGACGGTTTCGTTGATGGATGGGCTCGCTGGAACTTCACGGGCTACGAAGGCAAGAGCGCGTACGGTGAGTATTACGACATTGTGCAAACCATGAAGTCGCTAGGCGAAGATCCAAATCTGGGCTGTGGTCGAGCACTATGGGAAAACAATGGTGAGTTGAATAAGTACGGAACCACCATGAGTCTGATGTTGCTACCGCATTGGACCGATGGCTGCATTGGGTCAATGGAGGGCTTGTTCTTCGAGGCCGCGGGAAGTACTCCGTATCACTTCATTACTGCAGCTGCGATGTCGAAGCAGAGCAGTAATCCAGTCCGAGAACTTCGCTATGACAACAACGACGCAACTATTGGACTTCGTTATCTGCAAGAACTTGGCGTTAAGTACTTCATGGGTTTCACGCCCGAAGCTATTGCGCAGGCTTCGCAGCAAGAAGGTCTTGTCGAAGTTGCGCGCAGTGGTCCCTGGGTGGTGTATCGGGTGCAAGGAAGCGACATCGTTGTTCCGCTTACAACGCAACCGGTGATCGTCAATATGTCTTCCGACAATCCACGTGAGCGTTGGTTGGAAGTGGGTACAAGTTGGTTTCAGCATCCAGATATTTGGCAAATCCCCATTGCCGATAGTGGTCCCGAGTCATGGCAACGAGTTGATGTTGAGATAGATCTTGCGCTTCGAGAAGGCGAACCCGACTCTCCAAGCAGGCGAGTCGATGTGGTCAGACCGTCATCTCCTGTTCAGTCGGTACCGCTTGAACCGGTAGTGGTGAGCGACGTGGAAATTGGTCAAGAAAGCATTAAGTTTTCGGTGGACAAGATTGGTGTCCCAGTGTTGGTTCGCGTGAGTTACTTTCCGAATTGGAAAGTGGAAGGTGCCACCGGCCCGTATCGCGTCGCACCCAACATGATGGTGGTGGTGCCAACAAGTTCGTCGGTCAAAATGCACTATGGGTGGACGCTCATTGACTATTTCGCATACATGCTGACGTTTATCGGAATCGTGTGGATTGTTATTGCCCGACGTAACAAATCGGGATTGTTGAGTAGTCTGTACACCCGTGGCAGATCTCAACGCAATCGTTAAGGCGTACGACATTCGGGGCATTGTCCCTGATCAACTCGATGCCGAAGTGGCTTACGCAATTGGTGTTGCGTTTGCAAAATTTGCCAAGGCGCCACATATCGTCGTAGCGCACGACATGCGTCCAAGTGGACCCGAACTCGTTGACGCTTTCCAGCGTGGCGTTCTGGCACATGGCGTAAGCATCACCAACCTTGGGCTGGCCTCAAGTGATTTGTTGTATTACGCATCGGGCAAACTCGATTCGCCTGGCGCGATGTTTACTGCTTCGCATAATCCGGCGCAATATAACGGAATTAAATGCTGTCTATCTGGGGCGCGGTCAATCGGAATAGATAACGGCCTGCGCGAAATTCACTCGATTGCAGCCGAAGTGCTGGCTGGTAACGAACCTGCGTTTGCCGCAACTGCAGGAACGTTGAATCATGTCAGCATGTTGGCGGAGTTTGCAGATCATGTTGTGAAGTTCATTTCCTCCGACAGGTTGCGCAAGTTGCGTGTTGTTGCTGACACGGCAAATGGAATGGGCGGTCTTGTCGTTCCAGCCGTGTTTGAGCGCCTTGCCGATTTTGAACTTGAAGTGATGTACGGCGAACTCGATGGCACATTTCCAAACCACCCAGCCGACCCGTTGCAGACAGCAAATCAGCGCGACCTCATGGCTCGTGTGATCGCGGGTGGCTTTGATGTCGGTCTTGCGTTTGATGGTGATGCAGACCGAGTGTTTTTGGTTGATGAACTTGGTCAGGGGATGTCGGGAAGCACGACCACAGCGTTGCTCGCAACCAGATTTTTGCGCCTGAACCCTGGCGCGACCATTTTGTACAACCTCATTTGTTCGCGCGCTGTACCTGAAGTGATCCGCGAGCATGGCGGAACTGCGATCCGAACCAAGAACGGTCATAGTTATATGAAACAGATCATGGCAGAGACTGGTGCCGTCTTTGCTGGCGAGCATTCTGGGCATTACTACTTTGCAGATAACTATCGAGCAGACAGCGGACTGATCGCAAGCATGGGCGTGCTGGGCGAAATGTGCCGCACCGGCAGCAAGCTCTCCGAGATCCGCAAACCACTCGAGCGTTATGCGTCAAGTGGCGAGATCAATACGACTGTTCCCGACATCGCAAAAGTTATTGCGCAAATAGGGCAGGATTATGCGCAGTACCCGCAGGATCACCTGGATGGTCTCACGGTTGATTGTGGATCGTGGTGGTTCAACGTTCGCCCAAGCAATACCGAGCCGCTGTTGAGGTTGAACTTAGAAGCCAGCACGCGTGACGAGTGCGACAACCATGTAGCCGATTTGCTTGGTGTGATTACCGCCTAATTGGTGGACATCCAATAGTCTGTTGCCATGTCGCTCGATACAAAATTGCTGGAAATCCTGGCCTGTCCAGAAGACAAAGGTCCACTGTTCTATTTTGCTGGCGACGCATTTCTCTACAACCCGCGTCTCCGTCGGAAGTACTTGGTGCGCGATGGAATTCCAGTAATGTTGGTTGAAGAATCCGTCGCGGTAGATGCCGCAGAGCACACTGAGCTCGAACGAAGAATCGTTGCGGAATCGATTAGTCCGACATTTGGCTAATCGCTGCGTTTCGTACGCAGAGCACCATTATCTATTAGTTCACTTAGTCACTCATTTAAGGAGTTTTCATGTCTTCATTCGCTCAACGTCGTGATTGGCGGGTTGCCGATCTGTCGCTTGCACCTTTTGGTCGCAAGGAAATCCATTTGGCCGAACACGAAATGCCAGGTTTGCGCGCGTTGCGTAAAGAGTTTGGCAAGTCGAAGCCACTTAAGGGCGCCCGAATTTCTGGTTCTTTGCACATGACCATTCAAACTGCAGTGTTGATCGAAACACTTGTCGAACTTGGCGCGGAAGTGCGTTGGGCGAGTTGCAATATCTTCTCTACGCAAGATCATGCAGCGGCTGCAGTAGTTGTTGGTCCTAATGGTTCGGTCGATGAGCCAAATGGTGTCCCAGTGTTTGCATGGAAGGGCGAGACGCTCGAAGAGTACTGGTGGGCGACAGACCAGATGATGACATGGCCTGATGGCGATGGACCAAACATGATCCTCGATGACGGTGGTGATGCAACCATGTTGTTGCACAAGGGTGTTGAGTATGAGGCTACGGGTGAAGTTCCAGATCCAACTTCGGCATCAAATCCTGAACTCGCCATCGTGCTTGGTTTGTTGCAACGCACACTCAAAACACATCCAACGAAGTGGACGAAGATGGCAAAAGGCATCAAGGGCGTAACGGAAGAAACCACAACGGGTGTGAAGCGTTTGTACAAGATGGCAGAAAAGGGTGAACTGCTGTTTCCTGCGATCAACGTCAACGACAGTGTGACGAAGTCTAAGTTCGACAATCTTTATGGTTGCCGACACTCATTGATTGACGCAATCAACCGTGCAACCGATGTGATGCTTGCTGGAAAAACATCAGTGGTGTGTGGTTATGGCGACGTGGGCAAGGGTTGCGCACAGAGCCTTCGTGGCCAAGGAGCTCGCGTGATCGTGACCGAGATTGACCCAATCAATGCATTGCAGGCAGCGATGGAGGGCTACCAGGTCGACACATTGGAAAACATGGTGGCGACGGCGGACGTGTTCGTGACAGCAACGGGTAACGAAGCAATCATCACTGTTGATCACATGGCGCGTATGAAGCACAACGCAATTGTGTGCAATATCGGACACTTTGATAACGAAATTGACATGGCCGGACTTGCTCGCAGCGGAGCAGTACGAGATGAACTCAAACCTGGTACCGATTTGTGGACGTTCAAAGACGGACACGCAGTGATCGTGTTGGCGGAAGGCCGATTGGTCAACCTTGGTTGCGCCACCGGGCACCCAAGTTTCGTAATGAGTTGCTCATTTTCGAATCAGGTAATTGCTCAGATCGAGCTATTTGGCAATCTTGATAAATACCCACTTGGCGTGTACGTGTTGCCGAAACATCTAGATGAAAAGGTTGCAGCGTTGCACCTAGATGCACTCGGTGCAGTGTTGACGCGGATGACTGATGAGCAGGCCGACTACCTCGGTATTGCGCCAAGTGGTCCATTTAAGCCAGAGGCATACCGCTACTAACTCGTTACTCGCCCCACTGCTCTTCTTCGGTAACCGCTTCTAGCGGTGTTAGGTGGAGCAGTGGGAGCGTGCGAGCAACAATTGGCCCAATCCCGAACGCAAAGACCAGCGTTCCGACTCCAACTGCGCCTCCGAGCGCAAAACCCACAACAAGAACACTGATTTCAACAAGGGTGCGTGCCCGACTCACCGTAAATCCGCGTTCGGCAAGACCAGTGAATAAGCCATCACGAGGACCAGGTCCTAGTCCTGCGCCGATGTAGAGGCCAGATCCGATTCCAAGAATCACAATGCCGCCGAGCATTAGTGCAATGCGCAGTGGCAACGATTCGGCTCGAGGCAATATTTCAATGACGATGCCTGCAACGAGACCGATCTCAACTGCATTGAGCAATGTTCCGATACCTGGTTTCTGACGAAGCGGAATCCACAGGAACAACACCAAGAAACTGGTCAAGATCAGTGCACGGCCAAATGGCCAGTTGAGTTGCTTGGATAAGCCGTCGTGAAACACATCCCACGGGGCAAGACCCATGTGACCCTGCTTTTGCATTCCGACACCAATTCCAAAGAGGGCTAATCCGCCCACACATCGTGTGAGGCGTTGGATTGGCCGATCACGCAGTGGGCTGATGAAGTAATTCGTCACCCCATCACCGTAGTCGTACATGGTTTGGAGGAACGGATTGTTTTTTTATCGGTGTGATGGATGCGGATCGCGTGTGCGCACGGAGTGTGATCGATGTCTTGTTCATGTGATGTCGTTACGCAGCGCAGATATCAATGGAGTGATTGTCGCAATGCCATATAGCGGAGTCGCTCGACGATTGATGATCGGCTACAAATATCGCAATCACCGTGAGTTGGGGGCCATGTTTAGTGCATGCCTTGTTCGCAGGTTGTGCGAACATCAACAGACAGCACAAGTTGATGTAGTGACATGGGTACCAACATCTCGGCAGCGGCGTTTTATGCGTGGCCATGATCAGGCAGAGCGGATTGCACGTGATGTTGCACGCCAATTGGGGATCCCTGTGCGTAAGTTGTTAGTGAAACATGGCAATGGCCACCAAACAGGAAAAACTCGGGAACAACGATTAGTGGGCCATCAGCTCACTGCACGTCAGATACTTCGACCCTTCAGCGTTTTAGTCATTGACGACGTGGTGACAACAGGGGCGACTTTGCGGGATGCTCGGCATGCCTTGGAAGATGCGGGGGCGAAGTGGGTCATGTGCGCAGCAGTTGCCGCTACTCCCGTCCCAGCGCGGCGCAGGTAGGATCATTGACTGCATGGCACTCCTGGATCGAATTCTGCGTGCCGGCGAGGGCAAAAAAGTAAAGGCTCTTGCCGCGCTTGTGCCCGACATCAACGCCTATGAACCCGAGCTCCACAAGATCTCCGATGTGGCATTGCAAGCCAAGACTGCCGAATTTCGTCAGCGCATTGAACGCGGAGAAGATGTTGATGACCTCATGGTTGAGGCATTCGCTGTCGTTCGTGAGGCTTCGTTGCGGGTGATTGGTCAGCGTCACTTCGATGTGCAGATGATGGGCGGGGCGGCGTTGCACGCTGGATGGATTCCCGAAATGCGAACGGGTGAAGGCAAAACTCTTGTTTCAACGTTGCCGGCGTATCTCAATGCATTGTCGGGTAAGGGCGTGCACGTCATTACGGTCAACGACTACCTTGCACGCTTTCATGCCGAGTGGATGGGTCGCATTCACCGCTGGATGGGTTTGGAAGTCGGACTCATCATTCCTGGTGTGCGGACGTCGCCAGAAGAAAAGCGTCGCGACTATCTGGCAGACATCACATACGGAACGAATAACGAATTTGGCTTCGACTACTTGCGCGACAACATGGCGGGATCGAAGAACGAAAAGGTGCAACGCGGACATCACTTTGCTGTCGTCGACGAAGTTGACTCAATTTTGATTGATGAAGCGCGAACACCATTGATCATCTCGGGTCGAATTGCCGATGCTGCAAAAATGTATTACCGATTTGCATCAATTGTGCGGTCGCTGGTTCGTGACGTTGACTACGAAGTTGAAGAAGCCAAACGGATTGTTGTCCCTACCGAGTCGGGTATTGAAAAGGTAGAACAGCAACTCGGAATCGAAAACCTCTACGACGAGATTCAACAAAATCTGGTGCACCAATTACAGGTTGCATTGAAGGCTGCTGTGTTGTATCACCGCGATAAGGACTACATCGTTCAAGACGGCGAAGTAATGATTGTTGATGAGTTCACAGGCCGGATCCTTGAGGGTCGTCGTTGGAGCGAAGGTATTCACCAGGCGGTTGAAGCCAAAGAAGGCGTCAAAATCAAGGAAGAAAACCAAACATTGGCAACGGTGACCTTGCAGAACTATTTCCGAATGTACGAAAAGCTTTCTGGAATGACGGGAACGGCGCAAACTGAGGCTGCTGAACTGATGAACACATACAACCTGGCTGTTGTACCGATTCCTACTAACCGTGAAATGATTCGCGTTGATCAACCAGATCTCATTTTCAAGTCCGAGGCAGCAAAGTTCTCAGCAGTCGTTGACGATATTGAAGGTAAACACAAGGCTGGGCAGCCTGTGCTTGTCGGAACGGTAAGCGTTGAAAAGAGTGAGTTGCTCTCCCGTTTGCTGAATCAGCGCGGTATTCGCCATGAGGTGTTGAACGCCAAGCAACACACTCGCGAAGCACACATTGTTGCTCAGGCAGGTCGTTTAGGTTCGGTCACCGTTGCAACGAACATGGCTGGTCGAGGTGTTGACATCTTGTTGGGCGGCAACCCTGAAGGGCTTGCACGTCAACACGTGTTGAGCGAAGGATATTCCGAGGATTTGCTCAAAGATGAATTCGAATTGGCGATGCCACTTGCCAATATGTCCGAAGAGTTTCAAGGTTCTCGCGTGCTCGCGCAATCGAGGTACGAAGAGGTGCTGGCGCAATACATCGAACAGTGCAAAGAAGAAGGTGCTCAGGTTCGCGCGCTAGGCGGTCTCTATGTTCTCGGAACCGAGCGCCACGAATCGCGCCGCATTGATAATCAATTGCGCGGACGTGCGGGCCGTCAGGGCGACCCGGGTGAAAGTCGTTTTTATCTCAGCCTTGATGATGAGCTCATGCGTTTGTTCGCAACTGGTGCATTGAGTTGGGTAATGGGCAGAGCATTGCCAGAAGACGAAGCTATCGAAGCAAAGATGGTGACCAAAGCAATCGAGCGAGCACAAAGCACTGTTGAGCAGCGCAACGGCGAAATTCGCAAGAACGTATTGAAGTACGACGAAGTAATGAATGAGCAGCGCAAGATCATCTATCAGCGCCGTGATCAAATTCTGGAAGGCGCCGATCTCAAAATTGCGGCAATGGAGTACTTGGCCGAAGCAGTGGATTCTTTGATTGATAGCCATTGCGTGTCTGACGCGGAAGACGAATGGGATTTAGAAGGTCTTGCTCGCGAGCTCGGCACCTTCTGGCCGACAGAAGTCACCGAAGACTCACTTGCGGGTTGTGGTTCGACAGACGATATGTACGACCATGTGATGGCGGACGCATCGCGATACTACGCACTGCGAGAGTCTGAAATGGGCGAGCAGACAATGCGCGAAGTTGAGCGTCAGGTGATGTTGCGAATCATTGACCAACGTTGGCGTGAACACCTCGAAGAAATGGATTACCTGCAAGAAGGAATCAACCTGCGTGCCATGGGGCAGAAGGACCCGCTGACCGAATGGCAGCGCGAGGGTTTTGAAATGTTTGGCGCACTGATGAAGGGCATCGCGCAAGACTTCGTGAAGTATGTGATGCATGTGCAAGTCGTAAAGAACGATGCCCCCGCAATCCAGGTGCAAAACATTCAGGAGAGCTCATACGATTCTGATGCCCAAGGTGGTTTTGCTGGCGCTACCGCAGATCCGCTCGCGCCACCACAACCAGCAGCTCCAGATGCTCAGAAGACCGTGGTTAAGTCAGCCGATGACTGGTCGCTTACCCCACGAAATGCACCGTGTCCGTGTGGTTCTGCCAAGAAGTACAAAATGTGCCACGGGCGCGACTAATCGCAATCGAATAGAGAAGTAACCATGCGCGATTTTTCTAACGACCTCACTGAATTACGTCGACGAGTGAATGAGGCCTCTGTCTATTTGAAGGTGGAAGCTAGTCGTGTACGAATCAGTGAACTTGAGGTCGAAGTCGCTCGTCCTGATTTGTGGGACGACCAGGACAATGCCAAAAAGGTGAACTCCGAATATGCAAACTTGAAATCGGACATGGATGAGTTTGCCTCATTGTCTGGTTCGGTGGATGACCTTGAGGTGCTCCATGAAATGGCGCGAGAAATTGATGACGAAAGTCAAGAGCCAGATCTAGAGCGCGGTATTGCGCAGGCACGTACGAAACTCGATGCTCTTGAATTGCGCAGTTTGTTTACAGGAGTGCATGACGAGGCAAATGCAATTGTGCAGATCAATGCCAAAGACGGCGGTGTCGATGCTCAAGATTGGAGCGAAATGCTCCTACGCATGTTTACGCGGTGGGCGGAACGCAAGGGATTTGAGATCGAAATCGGGGATATCTCTCAAGGTACAGAGGCAGGAATTCTGTCTGCCGACTTCACGGTGCGCGGTCGGTACGCGTATGGCTTACTGACTTCCGAGCGCGGCACGCATCGATTGGTGCGAATCAGCCCGTTTGATAACCAGGGTCGTCGGCAAACGAGTTTTGCCAACGTTCAAATTTGGCCGGTGCTTGAAGAAGTCGATGTTGAGATCAACGAATCCGATATTCGAATGGAAGTATTCCGTGCATCAGGCGCAGGTGGACAGCATGTCAATAAAACTTCGTCGGCAGTTCGTTTGATTCATGAACCCACTGGACTTGTTGCTTCATCGCAGCAAGAGCGTTCGCAGTTGCAAAACCGTGAAAATGCGTTGAAGCGGTTGAAGACAATGGTTGCATCGCGAATCGAAGAAGAGCGTGAAAGTGAGTTGCGAAGTATTGCCGGAAAGCAGGCACAAGTTGGTTGGGGAAGTCAGATTCGCAGCTATGTGATGCAGCCATATCAAATGGTGAAAGATGTTCGCACTGAAATTGAAAGTGGAAACATTGCCGCAGTTCTCGATGGCGACCTAGATTCCTTTATGGAAGGGTTCTTGCGCTGGCGCCGTGCACATGCTGATTCATAAATTAGACTTTGGTTTTGAAGCCTGAGAGGGGCCCCATGATCCGTTTGGAAAATGTGACCAAGAGATACGGGTCCGAAACCGTTGCAGTTCGGGACGCGTCATTTGATGTCGCCAAAGGAGACTTCGTCTTCTTGGTCGGTCCGTCTGGTTCGGGCAAATCAACCATTTTGCGGTTGGTGAATCGGCAAGAACGACCGGAACGTGGTGACGTCTGGGTTGCTGGACAAAATGTCAACGACATTCCTGATTCGCGCGTGCCGTTTTTGCGTCGCAGCATGGGCAATGTCTTTCAGGACTACAAGTTGCTTACGGGTAAGACAGTGTTTGAAAACATTGCATTTGCGCTCGAAGTGATAGGCAAACCTCGTCACGTGATTGCGCGTCAAGTGCCGATTGTGCTCGATCTTGTGGGGCTGGCTGGCAAGGAAGATCGGTTTCCGCATCAGTTATCGGGCGGTGAGCAGCAACGCGTGTCCATCGCTCGCGCTTTCGTTAATCGTCCACTGATTTTGTTGGCAGATGAGCCCACTGGAAACCTCGACCCGGCAACGGGGGAAGGCATCATGTCATTGCTTGATGAGATCAATCAGACGGGAACAACGGTGATGATGGCAACGCACGACCATCGTGTGGTGAACGCGATGCGTCGCCGAGTGATTCAGTTAGATCGTGGAGTTATTGTTCGTGACCAAGAGCGCGGGGTATACGAATGATCGCTCGTATCACTTATGCGTTTCGCGAGATGTGGGCGAGTTTCCGCCGAAATCTCACGCTGACGATTGCAGCAATTCTCACTTCGGCAATTGCGTTACTTCTCGTTGGAACAACCTTGCTCATCCAGCGCGCCTTTGACAATCTGTTGGTGCAATGGAAGGGTGATGTCGCGTTGATCGTGTTTGTTCGTAGCGACGCAACCCCAGAACAAATTGCCTTAATTGACGAGTCCATTCGATCAGCACCAACGATCATTGATGTCGACAAACTTGAGTACCTTGATAAGACGCAAACATACGAAGAAGCAAAGCGCATCTTTGCAGGTGATCCTGTAACGCTCAGTTTGCTGACACCCGAAAACATTCCGTCAGAATTCAAAGTGGTGCCCATTACACAGGATCCCGCTCTTGTTCGTTCACTCAGCGAGCAGTATCGATCGCTTCCTGGAGTAGAAGATGTTGCACTTGCTGAAGACGAGTTTGAAGTGATCTCAACCCTGTCACGGTTTGTTCGCACCGTGACGTTGGTAATGTCACTCGTATTATTATTCGTTGCCGTTGGTCTCATCTGGAACACCATTCGAACTGCCATGTTTGCTCGTCGTAGAGAGATCGAAGTCATGAAGTTGGTGGGCGCAACAAACTGGTTCATTCGTATTCCGTTTATGCTCGAAGGTCTGCTGCAAGGTTTGATTGGTGCAGTGCTGTCATGTGGCGGCCTGTGGGTGCTCAATTCTGCGTGGACGAGCGGTGTCGCAGGCTTTAAGCCCGGTACAGGAATTTCGTCTCTCGTAGTTCCGTCTGGTTATCTCTCTGGCGTGATGATCGTGATTTTGCTGATCGGAGCGCTTGCCGGTGCAATTGGATCGGCGATCGCAGCGTCACGCTTCTTAGATGTCTAGTTCACCCATCTAGATTGGGCGGATGTCCTACACCGAGCTTTTGTATTCCGTGCGCGATGGAGTAGCAACCGTCACGCTTCATCGACCAGACAAACTCAATGCGTTTACTAACGTGATGATGCGTGAATTGCATCAAGTGTTCGATGACATTGACGCAGACGACAATGTTCGCGCTGTTGTAATGACTGGTTCGGGACGCGGATTCTGCGCCGGTGCGGACTTGTCTGGCGGTGGCGACACCTTTAACGATGGTTCATTGAGCACCGAGTCGCAGTCCACATTTCGGCGCGATGGCGGCGGAACCGTGACGTTGAGAATGTTTAAGTGCAACAAGCCAATCATTGGCGCTATCAATGGTCCTGCAGTGGGGATTGGCGCAACGATGACGTTGGCAATGGACATGCGTCTCATATCCAGTGCCGCGAAAATGGGTTTCGTATTCACGCGTCGTGGAATTGTTCCTGAAGCATGTTCGTCATGGTTCTTGCCGCGAATCGTTGGTATTGCACAAGCACAAGAGTGGGTAATGACCGGCCGTGTGTTTGACGCCGAAGAAGCACTTCGTGGCGGGTTGGTGCGTAGCATCCACGCACCAGAAGATTTGTTGCCTGCTGCATATGCGCTGGCAAAAGAGATCGTCGATAACGCCGCACCTGTTTCTGTTGCTCTTGCACGTCAGATGATGTGGAGAATGCTTGGGGCACCTCACCCGATGAATGCGCATCGCGTAGATAGTCGGGGTATTCAAATACGCGGTCGTTCGAAAGATGTGCAAGAGGGTGTGATGAGTTTCCTAGAGAAACGTCAAGCGGTATTCACCGAACGCGTGACGACTGACTTGCCCGATATCTTCCCTGAGTGGGAAGAACCGGAGTTCTTCTAGTCGACATGCCGATGCTCTATGACGAAGTGGGTGGAAAGGAATTCTTTGTTCGCCTAGTAGATCGCTTTTACGAAGGTGTAGTGCAAGATGATGTGTTGTGGCCGTTGTATCCCGACCACGATGACTTGGCCGGAGCGCGCGAAAGACTTACGTTATTTCTGATTCAGTACTGGGGTGGGCCCACAACATATAGCGATGAGCGTGGTCATCCGCGTCTGCGTCAGCGGCATTTTCCATTTGCCATTGGAGACTTAGAGCGCGATCGATGGATGTTGCATATGCAAGCAGCAGTGGATGAGTGCGCGACTGATCCAAACATTCACGCGCAACTTACCGAGTACATGACCAATGCTGCTCAGCACATGGTCAATCGTTAGTTACAGCAACGCGAAGCAGGCGATTGCAGAAGCAGACGCCACATTCAGTGAATCAACGCCATCGGCCATGGTGATATTGGCGAGTTGAGTGCACAGTTCGAGGCTTGCGTCGCTCAAACCTTGTCGCTCCGAACCAAGGATGAGTGCTCGCTTTCCTTCGATGTGAATGGATCGAAGGTTCGTCACTTCTCGTGTGTCATGTTGCGGTGTGAGGCCAATTGTGGCGTATCCCGATTGATGAAGTTGCGTAAGCAGTTCTGTGGTGCTTGCAAAGCGAGCAAAGCCGAGTTTGAACGTGGTGCCCATGCTGACGCGCAGTGCTCGGCGGGAAAGTGGGTCAGAACTAGTCGGATCAAGCAGTAATCCGTCCCATCCAAGGGCCGCTGCGGTGCGCGCAATTGACCCAACATTGCTTGGGTTGTCTACGCAGTCAAGAACAATCAGTCTAGTTGACTGTGCGATGAGGTCGTCACTTGAAATAAGCGGTGGGCGTTTGAACACGCCGATCGCATCAAGTGGTACGCCAAGCCCCGTTACTTCGCGACGAATGTCAGCACTGGCAACAAGGGTCGTCCCGCCAGCGTTGTGCACGGCGTCAGAAAATTCTGACGCGCACTTTGGGTCGCACAGCACAACATCGGGAGTGCAACCTGCTTCGAGTGCCCGGTGCACGACGAGATCACCCTCAGCGATGAACAGTCCCTCGTTGAGTGCCGACTTGCGTTGCGCAATGGTGGTCAATTGTCGTTCACGCCAACGAAAAGCATTCAACCTGGGGTCGAGCGCATCGTCAATCGTGACGATCATGAAGAACTAGTACAGCCAGGGGAACGCGTCCCAGTTTGGTTCGCGTTTTTCAAGGAACGAATTTCGTCCTTCTTCGGCCTCATCGGTCATATAAGCAAGGCGAGTGGCTTCGCCCGCAAACACCTGTTGTCCAACTAAGCCATCATCAATCAGGTTGAAAGAGAACTTCAACATCCGCTGCGCTGTGGGGCTCTTGCCATTGATCTCTTTTGCCCATTGCAATGCAGTGGCTTCAAGTTCGGTGTGGGGGACAACGGCATTGACCATGCCCATGCGTTGTGCGTCTTCTGCTGAATACTCACGACCAAGGAAGAAAATTTCGCGCGCAAACTTTTGTCCAACCTGGCGTGCAAGATAGGCCGAACCGAACCCACCATCAAAGCTCGCGACGTCGGCATCGGTTTGTTTGAAGCGTGCATGTTCTTTGCTGGCAAGCGTGAGGTCGGACACGACGTGCAAACTGTGACCACCACCTGCAGCCCAGCCCGGAACAACACAGATCACAATCTTGGGCATGAAACGGATGAGGCGTTGCACTTCAAGAATGTGCAGTCGGCCAGTTCGTCCTGGTTCGATCGTGTTGGCGGTTTCGCCGTCTGCGTACTTGTATCCATCTTTGCCACGAATGCGTTGGTCGCCACCGCTACAAAATGCCCAACCGCCATCCTTTGGAGATGGTCCGTTACCGGTTAACAACACACATCCAACATCACTTGACTGCCGTGCATGATCGAGTGCGGTGAACAACTCGTCAACGGTTGCCGGACGAAAGGCGTTGCGAATTTCCGGACGGTTAAATGCAATGCGCACGGTGCCATGCGCCTTGGCACGGTGGTAGGTGATGTCGTTAAACGAAAAACCCTTCACTTCGTTCCACTGTGTTGGGTCAAAAATGTCAGATACGTGCTGTGTGCTCACGTACTCAGTGTAAGCCCTGCCACATCCGTGTTCGCTCGGTGTGCTCTGGGTATTGCGTAAGAAAGCGCTCGGCCCACTCCTTATTTATTGAGTCGCCTTGTTTCTTGGTTTGTGGTTCGGGAACCACATCAATGGGAGTTTCAATGAAGGACATGATGCGCCTGATGGTGGCATCCATGTCGCGTGTGAGTTGCTCGTAGGTGATGTGTAGTGGTGTGATGTTGTTCTGGGCGAAATACACATCCCAATCCGAGTTCTCGTCAGAGATCCGAGCGAGCGCGGATGCAATTGCGTCAGCGTCGTACACGGGTTCTGCTTTTGTCGCCATGTTGCTGTTCCATGATTCGGTTTGTGCAGCGCGCACAAACGAGATTGCCTGGCGGAGTTCGTCTTCGCGTGTGATGCGCACCCACTTCACGGGTACATTCCAGAAACTTGCGTCTACGCCCATGTCGAGCATGTGGCGCTTGTATTGATTCCAGTGCATCTTTATTCCGAAGACACCATTTAGGGTCGTGTGCTGCTGGGCAATCGCGCTGAGGTAACGGCGCCACGATGTCGAACTGAAATACGAGATGTCGCGCCACGGGTAGCGACCCGTGAGCTTGCGCACTCGTGCAATGGGGCGGTGGGTGAACTTAATTTTTGGTTGGCCGCACTGATTGCGAATTCGCTCGAAGTTCTTCGTTTGAATATTGAGGTATTCAATAGGCGTGCCCGCCAAGTGGGTGCCACGCAGAATGGAGCACAGCAGCGTGGAGCCGGTGCGCTCGACTGATGCAATGGCTAAAAACAAGCGCGTTTCCACTCTGGAAGCCTAGAAGCATGCCACTTGCTGGTACGGTTTTTACGCTTTACGAACAGACTCAAGGAGAAAATCCCCATGGCACATGCACTCACCACTGCAGACTGGACCAAGCGAGCAGGCCAAAGAGTTGCACGCACCCAGTTGTTTATTGATGGCAAGTTTGTTGATGCTGCCAGTGGGAAAACATTTGAGTCCATTAACCCGCGCGATGGGTCGGTTATCGCACAAGTCGCCGAAGGCGATGTTGAAGACGTCAATCGCGCAGTGGCTGTTGCCAAGCGCACATTCGAAGCAGGTGTGTGGAGTGAGATGGCTCCACTTGATCGCAAGAACGTGATGTTGAAGTGGGCACAACTGATTCGTGAACACGCTGAAGAGTTGGCACTGCTCGAAACTATGAACTGCGGCAAGCCAATTAGCGACTCACTCAATGTTGACGTTGCCTCATGTGCAAACAACATTCAGTGGTATGCAGAAACGATTGACAAGTTGTACGGAGAAATTGCACCAATTCCTCGTGACAGCATTGCGCTTATTGAGCGCGAACCAATGGGAGTTGTTGGTGCAGTGGTTCCCTGGAACTACCCGCTCATCATTAGCTCGTGGAAAGTCGGCGCAGCGCTTGCTGGAGGAAACTCCGTCATCTTGAAGCCAGCAGAGCAGTCGCCATTGTCGGCACTGTTGTTCGCCGAGCTTGCTGTTCGCGCAGGGTTGCCTGAAGGTGTGTTCAATGTGATTAACGGCTTTGGGCCAAGCTGCGGTGGAACACTCGGCAAGCACATGGATGTCAACAAGTTGGCATTCACCGGTTCAACAGAAGTGGGTAAGTACTTCTTGAAGTACGCAGCAGAGAGCAATGCGAAGGCTGTGTCGCTCGAACTTGGTGGCAAAACTCCACACGTGGTGTTGAGCGATTGTCCAGACATTGACGCAGCGGCATCGGCAATTGCATGGGGTGTGTTCTACAACGCGGGCCAAACATGTCACGCAGGTACGCGTATGGTCGTTGATCAAAAGATCGAAGACGAACTTCTCGACAAGGTTCGCAAGGTTTCAGAAACCATCATGCCGGGCGACACATACGATCCAAGCACGGCAATGGGAACCATTGTTGACCGCGCACAGTTTGATCGCGTCAATGAATACATCGGCATTGGGCAAGCAGAAGGCGCAACCATTCACACCGGTGGCAAGCCAGTAGAGCCAACAAAGGGCGGCATCTACATTCCACCGACGATCTTCCAAAACGTGAAGCCTGGAATGCGCATTGAAAAGGAAGAAATCTTTGGACCAGTACTTGGTTCAATTCGTGTATCGAATGACGAAGAAGCAGTGCGCATCGCCAACGATTCGCAATACGGCCTTGGCGCTGCATTGTGGACTCGCGATGTAAGCAAGGCACACAAAATTGCTCGCCAGTTGCGCGCAGGCACCGTATGGGTTAACACGTTTGACCGCTCGTCAATCACCACACCATTCGGTGGATTTAAGCAGTCAGGTACTGGTCGTGACCGTTCGTTGCACTCCATCGAGGGCTACACGAATTTGAAGACCACCTGGATTCAACTGTAAACATAAGTATCAATTCGTATTCAAAGGGGAATATATGCGTTGCGGATTTATCGGTCTCGGTCACATTGGCAAGTTTCTTGCGGGAAGCCTTGTACGCAATGGCTTTGAAGTCACCATTTTCGACCTCAATGCTGATGCAGGAAAACCACTTGTAGCCAAAGGCGCAAAGTGGGCAACGTCAATCAAGGAGTTGTGTGATGCCTCCGACACGGTGTTCACGTGTTTGCCTTCGCCTCGTGCAATTGATGCAGTAGTCGCTGGACCAGGCGGAGTACTTGAGTCACTTGCTGGCCGCGCAAATCCCGCCACATGGGTCGACATGAGCACGAATGACCAAAGCGAAACGATGCGTTTGGGCGAAATCGCAAAGTCAAAGGGTGTGCACATCCTTGAGTCACCAGTTACAGGCGGCGTGCACAAAGCAGCACACGGCGACATCACCGTGCTTGTTGGGGGCGAAGACAAGGTATTCCAGGCCCACAAAGCGGCGCTTGCTGCAATGGGTAATCCAGTGCTCTATATCGGACCTCTTGGTAGCGCTGCGGTAATCAAGGTCATCACCAACATGCTTGCCTTCATTCACTTGGTGGCAGCTGGCGAAGCACTCATGCTCGCAAAGCGCGCAGGCCTCGACCTTGGTGTTGCATTCGAAGCAATTAAAGAAAGCTCTGGCAATAGTTTCGTGCACGAAACCGAAAGCCAAGTTATTTTGAACGGCTCATACAACATCAACTTCACGATGGACCTTGCATTGAAAGACTTGGGTTTTGCAATGGGCTTCGGTCGCGAGTTTGGTGTGCCACTTGACCTTGCTGGTCACACGTACCAAACTTTTATTCGTGCGAAAGAGGCTTACGGCGGAGACGCATGGTCGTCGCAAGTGGTGAAGTTGCTGGAAGACGCAACTGGCACCGATTTGCGTGCGCCAGGCTTTCCAGCTGAACTCGAATAACACCGAGTTCAGTCAGCGCTAGGGGGAAGCGATGTCGCAAGAACAACAAGTTCGCAAAGAGTTGGCTGCGGCGTTTCGCTGGGCTGCGCGCTTGAATCTGCATGAAGCGGTTGCCAATCATTTCAGCATGGCGGTTTCAGATGATGGTCAACGATTCATCGTTAATCGTGCTGGTACGCATTTCTCTCAAGTGACTGCCAGTGGGCTTGTTGCCGTTGATACATCAATGGGCGGCGATTCTCTCGACTTTGGCGTCGACCCGACGGCCTGGGTGCTGCATTCATACCTTCATCGCAATGTTGCACATGCCAAATGTGTTTTGCACACCCATATGCCATACACGACGGCGCTCGCATGTTTGAAAGATTTTGAGTTCTTGATGTTGGATCAGAATGCATGTGCTTTTCATGGTCGCATTGCTTACGATCGCAACTACGCGGGAATGGCCCTCGATCCAACCGAGGGTGAGCGAATTGCTTCGCTGTTGAGTGATGGCAAGGATGTGTTGTTCATGGGCAATCACGGCGTGATGGTGGTGGGCGAAACTGTGGCTCAGGCATTTGACTCGCTCTATTACCTCGAGAAGGCAGCGCAATTGCAGGTTCTTGCGTTGTCCACACAGCGTCCCCTGCAACTCGTTGATAACGAAACCGCGGCAATGGTGGCTAAGCAGACTCGGGAGTATCCCGGTGTGGCGAAACTGCATTTCCAAGCACTAATGCACATCCTTGATAGCGAGTGTCCTGACTACGCCAAGTAGTAGTTTTTACAAAAACCCCAAGAGAAGAAGGAATCAACTGTCATGAAAGCAGCTGTATGCCGCGAATTTGGTAAGCCACTTGTCATTGAAGAAGTGACACTTGCTGATGCTGGCCCAGGTGAGGTCAAAGTAAAGCTGTCGGCTGTTGCCATCTGCCATAGCGACATTACGTATGCCGATGGGCATTGGGGTGGAGCATTGCCTGCGGTCTACGGCCACGAATGTGCAGGAGTAGTTGAAACTATTGGAGATGGTGTTACCACGGTAAAAGTTGGAGATCATGTTGTGGTCACGCTGATTCGTTCGTGTGGTCATTGCCATGGATGCAGTATGGGTAACCCGGTTACATGTTCAACACAGTTCCCGCTCGATGCAGCAACCCCAATCAAAGACAAAGATGGCAAGCCAGTAGTGCAGAGTATGCGCACAGGTGGATTCGCCGAAAAAGTGTTGGTGCACGAATCACAATGCGTAACGGTGCCAAAGAACATCAAGATGGCGAGTGCTTCATTGTTGGCATGTGGTGTGATCACCGGTTTTGGTGCAGTAACCAACACGGCGAAAGTTCCAGCCGGAAGTCATGTTGTTGTCATTGGAACGGGTGGCGTTGGACTGAACTCCATTCAAGGTGCTCATGTGAGTGGCGCACGTACGGTCATTGCCATCGATGTCGTCGACAGCAAAATTGAAGCAGCGAAGGGCTTTGGCGCGACGCATGGCATCAACTCAAAAACAGAAGATGTTGCTGCTCGCGTGCTTGAAATCACCGGAGGTCATGGTGCCGACTACGTGTTCGTCACCGTTGGTGTGAAGTCGGCATTCGACTCCTCATATGGAATGCTCGCAAAGAGTGGTTCGGTAGTGCTTGTGGGTATGCCGGCAAGTGGAGTGATGTCAGAGATCGATCCCGGAACCATGGCCGCATATAGCCAGAACATTCTTGGTTCAAAAATGGGAAGTGCTCGCATTCAAGTAGACATTCCAAACTTGGTCGACTTGTATGGCCAGGGTCGTGTGAAACTGGACGAACTCGTCACCAAGACATACCCAATCGAACAAATTAACGAAGCAATCGACGCAGTAAAGCGCGGCGAAGCACTCCGAAACGTCATCGTTTTCTAATATGAAAATCGTCGACATCAAGACATTCGTGGTGGGCAATCCACCGCCACGTTTCGGTGGCCGTTACTTCATCTTCGTAAAGCTCACAACAGATACCGGTATTTCCGGAATTGGCGAGATTTACACTGCAACATATTCGCCGCATTTGGTAGCGAAAATGGCAGAAGAAGTTGCAGCGCGACATGTCATTGGTGCCGATCCATTCCATATCGAACACATGTGGCGCAACGTGTACGGCCGCGGCTATGCGCATCGTCCAGATCTCACCACGGGCGGGATCGTTTCCGGATTGGAAATGGCCATGTGGGACATTTGCGGAAAAGAGACCGGCAAGCCTGTGTACGAACTACTGGGTGGTCGCGTGCACGAAAAACTCCGTGCCTATACGTACCTGTATCCACCTGTTGGTGTTGATGTGTACGCGGACGATCCTGTGTACAGCGACCCAGATGCTGCCGCCGAATGTGCAGTGCGCGAAGTGGAGCGTGGCTTCACAGGAGTGAAGTTCGACCCAGCAGGTCGCTATTCGGTATATGACGGCCGTCAACCTGCGCTGCATGCAATGGACCTTTCAGAAAAGATGGTGCGCGCGGTCCGTGATGCGATTGGCGATCGAGCAGACATTTTGTTCGGTACTCATGGTCAGTTCACCGCATCGGGTGCAATTCGTTTGGCAAAAAAGCTCGAAAAGTACGACCCGTTGTGGTTTGAAGAGCCGTGCCCACCAGATAGTCCAGATGAAATTGCCAAAGTTGCTCGCGCAACTAGCATTCCTATCTCGGCAGGCGAGCGACTGACAACAAAATACGAGTTCCATCAACTGCTCAAAACGGGTGCAGCCTCAATATTGCAGCCGAATCTGGGTCGTTGCGGAGGCTTGCTTGAAGGCAAGAAGATTGCGAGCATGGCCGAGGTGTATCACGCACAAATTGCGCCACACCTGTATTGCGGTCCGGTGGTTGCCGCAGCAAACATCCAGCTGGCGACGTGTACACCAAACTTCCTGATCCTGGAAACCATCCAGGGTTGGCAGGGTTTCCATTCCGAACTTGTGAAGACGTCAATCAAGTTCGAAAGTGGATTCATCATTCCGCCAACGGAGCCTGGCCTCGGCATCGAGTTGAATGAAGATGTTGCCCTCGCTCATCCGTATACAGGGAGCGAACTGCATCTCGAGATGAGTTCTGTTCCTGCCACGTTGCTGTAGCGCTCACTAGCCGTTAGTCTGATCAATCAGATGTTGATTACACATGTCGCCCATCATCACGTACATCACGTGACGCAACGGGCTAATCTGTAACGCACCCAGTTTCTCCAAACTGCTCAGAGCCCGTCGGTTTTCACCGGCGGGTTTTTTTATTATCCCGAATGATCCAAAACCAAGCAAAAGGAACCCAAATGACCGACATGGAAGAAATTGACTTCAGCAAACTCGACGGCCTTGCAGCCGTAGTGGTGCAGGACGACATGACAAGCGACGTATTGATGGTGGGTTTTATGAACCAGGAGGCTTATACCAACACTCTAGAAACTGGTCTTGTCACGTTCTATAGCCGTTCGCGCAACAAGCAATGGGTGAAAGGTGAGTCGTCTGGACACACATTGCAGGTGGTCTCACTTAGAACCGACTGCGACAGAGACGCCATCGTTGTGCGCGTACAAGCTAACGGTCCAGGCGTGTGTCACGAGGGTTATCAGAGTTGTTTCTTTCGCCTACGCGTGGGAAATGAATGGATTACCACCGAACAGCAAACCTTTTCACCACAAGACATCTACGGAGGAGCAAAATGACACTCAAATTAGGAATCCCGAAGGGAAGTTTAGAAAACGCAACGATTGACCTGTTCCGTCGTGCTGGTTTTCAGATCACTGTCAATAGTCGTTCATACTTTCCCGCGATTGACGACCCAAATATCGAATGCATGTTGATTCGTGCGCAAGAGATGGCGCGCTATGTGGAAGATGGTGTTCTCGATGCAGGTCTTACCGGGCTTGACTGGGTTGCAGAGACTGGAGCGACGATTGAACCAATCGCAGATTTGGTGTACGCCAAGCAAAGTTTTGGGCGCGTTCGTTGGGTACTTGCAGTTCCAGATAACTCTGAGGTGTTGTCAGTTAAAGATCTTGAAGGGAAGGTGATTGCAACTGAGTTGGTGGAGACAACAAAGCGTTACCTCGAGCGCAATGGCGTAACCGCAAAGGTTGAATTCAGCTGGGGCGCTACCGAGGTGAAGCCTCCAGTATTGGCAGATGCAATCGTTGAAGTAACGGAAACTGGGTCATCGCTCAGGGCTAACAACTTGCGAGTTGTCGAAACCGTGTTGGAGTCCAATACGCAGCTGATTGCCAACTTGGAAAGCTGGAAGGACACAGGCAAGAAGCAACAACTCCTCGATATCAAGATGCTGTTGGACGGGGCGATTGCCGCGATGGGCAAGGTTGGGCTGATGATGAATGCGCCACAATCCTGCCTTCAGTCAGTGCTCGATGTTCTTCCTGCGTTGAAAACGCCGACTGTGTCGAATCTTTCTCAGAACGGCTGGTTGGCGCTCAACACGATTTTGGATGAGTCAACGGTGCGAACCATTATTCCGCGTTTGAAGGCGGCTGGTGCAACTGGGATTGTCGAATATCCATTGAACAAGATCGTTAACTGATGATTCGCATCATCTCTGAGACTGAAGCACTGACCGTGTTGAACCGGCCCGAGGATCGAATAGACGAAGCGATGAAGATCGTTGCGCCGATCGTAAATGATGTTCGACTACGTGGTGACGAAGCGCTGAGGGAGTTTCGGCAGCGATTTGATCTTGTTGCATTGGATGAACCGCTGTATATGGATGCAACAGGCGTACTTGACGATGGGCTTCAGCAAGCGGTCATGCAGGCGAGTAACAACATTCAATCGTTCTCCGAATCACAACTTGCTGCTTCATGGACACGTGAGTACTCAGAGGGTCGCACATTGGGTCAAGTTATTCGGCCGCTTGATTCGGTTGGTGTGTATGTTCCCGCAGGGCGTTATCCGCTCATCAGTACGTTGCTCATGGCAGTGATTCCTGCGCGGGCAGCAGGTGTTCGCAACATTGTTGTTGCATGTCCGCAGCCAAGTCGGGAAATTCTTGCTGTTGCCAAATTGCTCGGTGTACAGCAGGTTCTGCATGCAGGTGGAGCACAGGCGATTGCGGCAATGGCTTATGGTACGGAATCGGTGAACCGTGTTCAGCGGATTGTTGGGCCAGGGAATGTTTATGTTGCAGCAGCAAAGAAAATGGTGTCGCAAGATGTTGCGATTGATTTCGTAGCAGGGCCAAGTGAGATTGTCATCATCGCTACACAGGGGAACGCCCGTTGGATTGCCGCCGATATGTTGGCTCAGGCAGAACACGATATTGATGCTCGGGCCATGTTGTTGACAACAGATAAACACTTGGCATTACGCGTGCAGGCAGAAATTGCGATTCAGTTGTCTACATTGCCAACTGCACGTGTTGCAGAGCAGGCAATCGTAGAAAACAGCGCGATTGTCATGTGTCAATCAACTGAGTCGGCTTTCGAACTGGCAAATGTTATTGCGCCTGAACACTTGTCGGTTGAGCAGATGGGTGATGTCGCACGGGTCAACAATGCTGGATCAATCTTTGTCGGTCGGTACAGCACAGAGGCTGCAGGTGATTACGCGAGTGGGCCAAACCATGTTTTACCGACATCGGGTGTTGCAGCAGTTCGGGGCGGGCTGAGCGTGAACGATTTTGTGAAAGTGATAACCGTTCAGGAATTAAGCAAGACAGCGTTGAGCACACTTGAGTCCTCTGTCACGGTGTTGGCGCGTGCAGAAGGTTTGGAAGCCCATGCACGCAGCGTGGAAATGAGGAATGATGAAACCGCGTAAATCTATTGTGAATATGCAGGCATATTCTCCTCCCACGCAAGAAAGAGGAGCAGCAATACGGCTTGATTTCAACGAAAATACCGTGGGGTGTTCGCCAACGGTTACTGCCGCAGTTGTACAGGCGCTTTCAGAAAACAGCGTGGCCATGTACCCCGAGTACGGCTCGGCACGAGACATCTTTTCTTCATTCTTTGAAGTTGACTCGGCGCAGTTGGCTATCACTAATGGAACAGATGAGGCAATCCAGTTGCTGATCAACACTTACATGGATGCAGGTGACGAACTCGTGATTACCAGTCCGTCATATGCCATGTACCGCTTTTATGCCGAGGTAGCGGGAGTGCGAGTGCGCGAAGTGAAATATTCGCTTGACACTGATTTGGAGTTCCCTATGGATGCACTTCTCCTGTCAATATCTGCGTCAACAAATGCAATCTTTATTGCAAATCCCAACAATCCAACAGGTGGGGCCATCTCGATTCCCGAAATTCGCCGCATTTTGGAGGCTGCGCCGAATGCTGTGGTGCTCATTGATGAGGCGTATATGGAGTTTTGTGGCATCACTGCAATTGGATTACTGAGTGAATATGGAAACTTATTCATCAGTCGAACTATGTCAAAGGCTTATGGGATGGCGGGCCTTCGGTGTGGTTTCCTGATTTCATCTGCAAGCAACATTGGGTGGGTACGTAAGGCGCAATCTCCGTACAGCGTCAATTATGTAGCGGTAGCTGCCGCTGTGGCCGCAATCAAGGACAAGGCATACATAGAAAACTACGTCAACCAAGTTGTTCAAGCTCGAAGTTATGTCAGTGCTGAAATGAGCAGACTTGGTATTCGGCATTTCAAATCCGATGGCAACTTTGTTCTATTCATGGTCGGAGAGCATGCTGAACGCATTGTGTCCGATCTTCGTGCTGCAGGAGTACTCGTTCGAAATAGAAGCCATGAATGTGAAGGCAGTCTCAGGGTCACAGTCGGAACAACAGATCAAATGAAAAACTTTATTCATGAGTTGGAGAGGGCACTATGAGGAAAGCAACGGTAAAGCGAGTTACCAAGGAGACGCAGATTACTGCGAGTCTGGTGATCGAAGGAAAAGGTCGGTATGACATCGATACAGGGATCCGATTCCTTGATCACATGCTCGAGCTCTTCGCCAAGCACGGTGGCTTTGACCTTACGGTCAGAGCGATCGGCGATTTGGATATCGATCAGCACCACACCGTCGAAGATATTGGGATTGTGCTTGGTGAGTTGTTCAAAAAAGCATTGGGTAAAAAGGTTGGGATCAATCGCGCTGGATACTTCGTGTTGCCCATGGATGAAACTCTTGCGGTTACCGCAATTGATTTAAGTGGCAGACCGGCATTGGTGTACGCAGACCAAATCCGTGCACGAATGGTTGGTGACCTACAAGTCGAACTTATTCATGACTTCTTTGGTGCTTTTGCCAATAGCGCTGGAGCGAATGTGCATGTCAAGGTGATGTACGGACGATCTAGCCATCACAAGATTGAGGCGATCTTTAAATGTTTCGCCCGTGCTCTTCGTTATGCGTGTTCGACAGACGTACGCCTCAAAGATCAACTGCCTTCCACGAAGGGGCTGTTGTGATTGCACTTGTTGATTACGGTGCTGGGAATCTGCAGTCTGTCGCGAATATTCTTCAGAAAATTGATGTTAAGTACAAGATCGCCACATTCGGTGAACAACTGAGGGATGCAGAAAAGATCATCTTTCCAGGAGTAGGCCATTTCGGCCATATGTGCTCAGAAATTGACTCTCGAAAACTTCGTCAAGCGATGGTTTCGCAAATCGCTTTAGGCGTTCCTTTCCTTGGGATTTGCTTGGGAATGCACTTGCTCTTTGACGGGAGCAGCGAATCACCGACCGATCACGGTCTCGGAGTATTCCCAGGCACAGTAAGGAAGTTTTCGGGCGGTGAGCGAATTCCACATATGGGATGGAATTCATTCGAGCTCACGCAGAGTTCGAAAATTTTGGCGCAGGAAATGAACGGATCGTATGGATATTTTGCTCATAGCTACTTCTGTCCAGTAATCAGTAAAACGGTTGCGCTCACCGAACATGGTGAACCGTTTTCGGCAGTGGTCGAACAAGAAAAAATTTTCGGAGTGCAATTTCATCCTGAAAAGTCTGCTGACGTTGGCGAGCGCATTATTCGTGCCTTTGTAGATTTGCGATGCTGACGAAGCGGATTATTCCCTGCCTTGATGTTTATGCAGGCCGCGTTGTAAAGGGCGTGAATTTTGTTAATCTAGTGGATGCGGGTGACCCGGTCGAACAGGCACGTCTTTATGAT
>JAURJB010000099.1 GCA_030832455.1 Acidimicrobiales bacterium | reverse complement strand
TCCACAAAAACCATTTTTTTTGAGTAAAAAATTTAAACATTAATTATCTTAAAAAATTATCTGCATAAGATTTTTTAACTATTTTTCTTTTTCTAGGCTCTATTATTTCAAAATCTATTTTTTTCTTTTTTGCGTAGTTAATTGCTAATTCTTTTGATGAAAATTCTAATTTAAGTTCAGTGTATGTATCAGATGAACTTTCCCACCCCATTAAAGGATTATTTGTTGGATCTTTAGTTTCATATTCTAAAATCCATTTATCGGTTTTACCATTACCAGATTGCATCGGATTTTTATTTGGAATATAGATTTTTGCTTTTCTCATAAATGGTCGGAGTGGCAGGATTCGAACCTGCGACCCTCTGGTCCCAAACCAGATGCGCTACCAGGCTGCGCTACACTCCGGAAATTGTACTAATACAGTACTTATTAAATATTGCAAAGTATAAAGATTGGTAAATAAGAGAATTATTCAAATAATATGTTATAAAAAATCATGATTATAAATTGCATCAATTGCACAAAAAAATTTGAGGTAAACGCCTCTTTAATTCCGGACAATGGAAGAACCATTCAATGTGGCTCTTGTAATCATGTATGGTTTTATAAACCAAAAATTGAGCAATCTAAAAATGAAATTAAAACTGAAATATCTAGCCCTAAATCTAATGACA
>JAURJB010000098.1 GCA_030832455.1 Acidimicrobiales bacterium | reverse complement strand
ACTGCGGATAACTTGCCCGCAACGCTTCACGCAACGCGGTGTCAATTGCATTTACCGGACCATTGCCTTCAGATGTAAACACACTGCGAGTTTCACCGACCCAAACTTTGACGGTGGCTTCTGTGGTGAATGTGCCGCTTGCTGCTTCGTCAGTGATAACACGCATCGACTCGACTTTGAAGAACGATTGATCCCAACCGGCGGCGCGGCGCATCAGAAGTTCGAGCGAGGCATCGGCTGCTTCGAAGTGATAGCCCTCGAACTCGAGTCGCTTTAGATCGTCGATGACTTGACCGATTGCCGGACCATCAAGTTTGATGCCCAATTCTTGGGCCTTCATCGTGATCGTTGCGCGACCTGCCATTTCTGAAACTAAAAAGCGTGTGCCATTGCCGACGAGTTCTGGCGAAACATGTTCGTATGCATCTTTGGCGCGAGCGATTGCTGAAACATGCAAACCTGCTTTGTGCGCAAATGCCGACGCGCCAACGTATGGTGCCTGCGGGTTCATTGGGCGATTCAAAACTTCGGCGACATGATTGCTGACTTGCGTGAGACGCTCGAGATGACCTTCGGGCAAACACTCGTAGCCGAGTTTGAGTTGCAAGTTTGGAATCACAGTCGTCAAGTTTGTGTTGCCAGTGCGCTCGCCCAAACCGTTGAGCGTGCCTTGAACATGTCGTGCACCACTTTGCACGGCGGCAA
>JAURJB010000097.1 GCA_030832455.1 Acidimicrobiales bacterium | reverse complement strand
TGGTTGCACGAGAAAGTATGTTGAAACAACCACAAGTACAGGCATTTTGCGTCTATAGAGACAAACGCAAAGAAATCGATCCTTCTAGTTTTTTTCGAGCATTCGAAGAAATGATGAAAAATCCTTCTTGACAAATGAAGATTGTTGATTTAGAATACGAAAGATGGTTAAGAGATCCTAGATTCTCTGAAGCCGTCGATAATCTTGATATCGGTACAATATGGGAGTGGATTAATGTCAATGCATCTTGTGGGGCCGTGGATGACCACGACGAATTACAAAAAAAGAAAACCCAAGAACAAGACTAAAGCCCAAATACAATCCGATATTCAACACGCAAAGTTTTTAAAACGCATGGGTGTAACTGGTCAAACAAACACTAGTGCGAAATGTAGGGGTGTAGCGCAGCTTGGTAGCGCATCTGGTTTGGGACCAGAGGGTCGGGGGTTCAAATCCCTCCACCCCGACCAATTCTATCATCCTGGTAGTGCCAAGAAAGAACCTAACGTATACAGCGGTAAGCGTAAACTTATTGGTATTGCCACGATGCATAAATCCAATATGGTACCAGTGTTTTCAGAAGAAGACGCTGAAGCAATTTCAAAGATGAGGCGATGACGAAGACCATTATCCATATTAATAAAAATCTGAAACAATCTAATGACAAACATGGTAGAACGTTGCCTGTGTGTCGTGTAGAAGAAAATGGTCAAACTTGGTATGGC
>JAURJB010000096.1 GCA_030832455.1 Acidimicrobiales bacterium | reverse complement strand
AATTTAAATAGATAGGATTTTTGGATTTTAAAGACTTTTGTATAAACGCAAAACTTCGTTCACTGGCTGTCGCACCATGGATATATACTATTCTCATTTTGACTACAACCTAAATTGAATTATGTTTACGGTTCATAAACATTTTTGCTGTTTCAACTGCGACTGCTGCATCTCTACAATACGCATCTGCACCAATTGCTTTTCCAAATTCTTCATTTAGTGGTGCGCCGCCTACTAGTATTGTATAATCATCACGCATACCTTTTTCAATCATTACATCAATAACAACCTTCATATACGGCATTGTGGTTGTAAGTAATGCACTCATACCTAATATATCTGGATTATGTTCTTCGATTGCATCAAGATAAGCCTGAACATCGTTATTAATACCAATATCGTGTACATCAAATCCTGCACCTTCCATCATCATGCCTACCAAGTTCTTACCAATGTCATGTATATCACCTTTGACTGTGCCAATTACCATAGTGCCAACTTGCGGTGCTCCGGTTTCAGCAAGTAATGGTTTTAGAATTGACATTCCACCCTTCATAGCGTTTGCGGCTAATAATACTTCAGGTACAAATAAAATGCCATCTCTAAAGTCGATACCAACAATTGTCATGCCAGCAACCAGTGATTCTGTTAGTACACGATATGGTTCCCAACCACGTTCTAAAAGAATATTAGTACCTTCTTCGACTTCCTCTTTGAGACCATCATACA
>JAURJB010000095.1 GCA_030832455.1 Acidimicrobiales bacterium | reverse complement strand
CGGCGCAAGCATCCTCAAATAATTTTTTGATGTCGGTTGAACGCGAGTTCATTTAAACCGCAATGACCTCAGTAATGCCGTCAATTCGGTCGCGCATAATGCGCTCGATGCCGGCCTTCAGCGTTTGGTCCGACGCCGGACAAGTGCCGCACGCGCCAGTAAGAGTCACGCTGACAATGCCAGTCGTCTCGTCAACTTCGCGCAAAATGATGTCACCGCCGTCGGCCTGCAAAGCCGGGCGAATCACTTCGATCGTTTCTTCAACTTGCGTGCGAATCGACACTAAGCATCCTGTCTATTTTTAACTCCTGAACCCTCTACGATACGAGGGTGCTTGCTCACCAAGGTGGTTGGGATGAAATTCTCTTGGTCGTTGGACCAATTCTCGTGATAATCGGGGTGTTATGGCAGGCAACGCGACGCGTCAAACGCGAGTCAAACGCGAGTGATGTCAGCACCGAGACCACTAAGTCGTCCGACTAAGTCGTCATAGCCACGATCGATGTGGTGAATTTCACCGATCACAGTTTCGCCGTGGGCAGCCAAACCGGCGACAACTAGAGCCGCACCAGCACGAATATCAGGGGCCGTCACCGCGGTGCCAATCAGGTGATCAACACCTTTGATCACGGCATGATGTCCGTCAATGCGAATGTCGGCGCCGAGTTTGCACAACTCTTCGATATATCTAAACCGACCCGGAAACAAATTTTCAGTCACAATGCCCACACCACTTGAGACCGAATTCATCGCCACAAGTAACGGCTT
>JAURJB010000094.1 GCA_030832455.1 Acidimicrobiales bacterium | reverse complement strand
AGAGTTAGGTTCCATTTTGCCACATCATCTTTTTCTAGAATGTATGGAGTCAATCATGTCACTCTTGATATGATTGACTTTTGCTATGATTGGGCACACACGACAGAACAAGCACCACTCGATTGTTTAAACCACGTAGACAGATACTTTAGACAACTATGGGACACTTAGCACGCTGGGCATTAGAGACACCAGTTACATTAGGATTTCTTTGTTACCTTTTAGTGGTTGTGCCTATTATGGGTATCTGGTTAGTCCACAAATACAACTGGCAGCACTGGGAACCGTTTGACAAGGGACACAAATAGTGTTATACTTACTTTGTTGAGAGGGAGGAAACCACCACCCACCTTCCTCCTTCTTAACTGCGGTAGTCCCCTTTGGTAGGTTCAGGACTAGCGGCGATAGGAACCTACTCAACGGAGTGTAGCGCAGCTTGGTAGCGCATCTGTTTTGGGAACAGAGGGTCGCAGGTTCGAATCCTGTCACTCCGATCGCCAGTTTTCCGACTGGCACCTTGACTATATAAAGTCAAACCCTTATAATACTAAGGTATTCAATCACAACAATGTCTCTGATCGAAAAATTCAAGAAAGATGTTAGCACTCTTCGCTCTGCTGCTAACGGGGATATCTACCTTGATGTAAAGAGTCCGAAACTTTATAAGAAAGTACGTCGCTATTATGAAAATGAGGGCGTCGTGTTTTCTGGAGATCCCCTTGATGACTACGAAATGCTGATGGATTATCTCTATCAAGACCTCTCTACTATTGAGGTTGCATGATGAAAGTCACTCAAAAACCTACCGTTCTTATGGAGCGGTTTCCTTATC
>JAURJB010000093.1 GCA_030832455.1 Acidimicrobiales bacterium | reverse complement strand
GAATTCGGCGCTATCGACAGGGAAAAGGCCACAGAACACAACAGGTTGGCTTGGCTTAAAGCCGGGTAATGCTTTGTCTGCGCCTTTTTTCTCGTGTGTGATGGTGTCGCCCACCCGGGTGTCACGCACTTGTTTGATTGACGCGGTAAGGAAACCCATTTCACCCGGGCCAAGCACTTCGATATTGTCCATTTGCGGACGGAACACACCAATACGATCCACAGAGTAAACCGCGTTCGTTGCCATCATACGGATACGATCATTTTTGCGCAGGTGGCCGTCTATCACGCGGATAAGAACTACAACACCAAGATAGGCATCATACCAGCTGTCTACCAGCATCGCTTTGAGCGGGGCACCTGGTTGGCCAACTGGGGCCGGTAAACGGTTCACAATTGCCTCTAATACCTCGGGGATGCCGATGCCTGTCTTCGCCGAAACTTCAATCGCGTCCGTGGCGTCTATACCAATCACGTCCTCGATTTGTTCACAAACACGTTCAGGTTCAGACGCCGGCAAGTCGATTTTGTTCAAAATGGGAACGATCTCATGATCTGCGTCGATGGCCTGATAAACGTTGGCAAGTGTCTGTGCTTCGACACCTTGAGTGGAGTCTACTACTAAAAGCGAGCCTTCCACTGCGCGCATAGAGCGCGATACTTCGTAAGCAAAATCGACATGCCCAGGGGTATCGATAAGGTTAAGAACGTAGTCTTCACCATCGTTTGCTTTATACTCAATCCGCACAGAGTTGGCTTTGATCGTGATGCCACGCTCACGCTCAATATCCATTGTGTCAAGCATTTGAGCTTCCATATCCCGTTCTGCAACAGTTCCAGTCTGCTGGATCAAACG
>JAURJB010000092.1 GCA_030832455.1 Acidimicrobiales bacterium | reverse complement strand
CTTTCAAACCCAACGATAAAAATCAGTTTCAACTTTGCATCGTCGTCGAGTTTGGTAAACCAAATTCAATCAGGTGCGCCTTCAGATGTGTTTGCTGCAGCTGATCTCGTCAGCTTCAACACGCTTCGGACTAAAGGGCTAGTAACGGGTTCGCCAAAGGTATTTGCTCGCAACGCAATGCAACTTATTGTGAAATCAGGAAATCCATTAGGCATCACGTCGGTAAGAAATCTCAACAAGGCAAAAACGGTTTCACTGTGTGCAAAATCTGCACCGTGTGGTGTGTACGCAGGGCAGATTATTAAACGATATGGCGTTGTGATTGCAGAATCCAAAATTACGCGTGGAGTTGATGCGACTGCAGCGCTTAACGCCGTGGTGAATGGTGATGCCGATGCGGGAATTGTCTATGCAACAGATGCGTTGTCGGCAAAGAAAATGGTGCGCGTTATCGCAATTCCAGGAGTAACAAATATCAAGGCTGCATATGGCATCAGTGTCATTCGTGCTAGCAAGCAGGGTGCGATGGCGAAGAAGTTTGTTGCCTTTGTGCTGTCATCACAGGGTAGGCGGATTCTTTCGTCCTACGGTTTTCAGGCTCCGTAAATGACAACCGTTGGATCGCGCACCCCACGTTTTGTGCAAATGGGTGCTGCCTTTGGCGTTGTATTTCTTTCTTTACCCGTTGTGGGTCTGTTGCGACGGGTTTCATGGTTAACGCTGTGGGATCAGTTGACACAGTCGTCAAGCCGAGAGGCGCTGCGTATTTCGTTGTATGCCTCATTGAGTGCAACATTGCTTGCGTTGATTCTTGGTCTTCCTCTGGCGTGGTGTCTTGCACGGGTGCAGTTCCGTCTTCGGCGAGTCGTGCGTGCCCTGGTGTTGTTACCAATGGTGATTCCTCCCGTTGTAGGCGGAGTAGCGCTGCTTGGTGTTTACGGAAAGACGAATGGTTTGCTC
>JAURJB010000091.1 GCA_030832455.1 Acidimicrobiales bacterium | reverse complement strand
TCGGCAAAGAAATAGTCGACGCAGGTCTTGTACCAATCATCGAACCAGAGGTTGACATCAAGAGCCCAGAAAAGAGTGCCGCTGAAGTAATCCTGAAAGCCGAGATTCTCGGTCAATTAAATTCTCTCAACGGCGATCAGAACGTGATGCTCAAACTCACGTTGCCAAATGAAACTGGTTTTTTTGGTGAACTCGTCAAACATCCACGAGTAATTCGAGTTGTTGCGCTTTCAGGCGGTTACAGCCGTGAAGAAGCCAACAAACAACTGGCTAAAAATCCAGGTGTCATCGCCAGTTTTTCGCGAGCCCTCACCGAAGGTTTGTCGGCCAAACAAACCGAATCGCAGTTCAACGGTGCTCTCGACGCAGCAATTCAGAGCATCTTCGAAGCGTCAAACAAATAGCTAGAAATGGCGCTATTTGCGCTGTTTTAGGCAGTTTTGGCCGTTTTTTGGACTATTTATGGGCGTCAAATAGGGCGTTTCGGATAATCCACCAAAATCACTTGACCATCTAATACCTTTGAGACATATGAAAAAACGTGACCTCATCCAAGCAGTAGCTATCCACGCCGACGTCGACAAGAAGACAGCAACTGCTGTCGTCGAAGGCACAATTGACGTAATCTTGGCCGCAGTTGCCAAGGGTGACGTCGTCAACATTTCGGGTTTCGCGAAATTCGCGAAGAAGTACCGACCAGCCCGCATGGCTCGTAACCCGGCAACTGGTGAGCAAGTGCAAGTGAAGGCAAAGACTGTTGCCAAGATCACCGCACTCAAGGGCTTCAAAGACATCGCACTCGGTGTTGCTAAGCCACCAAAAATCGTGACAGTGCGCAAGCCTGTTGCTCCTGCTAAGCCAGCAGCAAAAAAGAAGCGCTAAAAAAGTCCGACTTCGTCGGACAATTAAAAGCACCACCACCTTCTAGTCACGCGTACCAACACGCGCCACCTAAGGTGTTGAGATGATCTCGAGCGCAGA
>JAURJB010000090.1 GCA_030832455.1 Acidimicrobiales bacterium | reverse complement strand
ACTAGAGTCTGCGTCATGTCTTCACGGGTAAAAATGATTCTTGACTGCGATCCAGGTCACGACGACGCAATGGCCATGGTTGTTGCGGCGAGTCATGCGGATCTTGTTGGCGTTACCACTGTTGCGGGCAATGCTCCGATCACTGCCACAACCCGCAACGCCAGAATTGTGTTGGACATGATCGGCAATAAGGCACCTCTGCATCAAGGTGCGCATCGACCGTTGGTTGCAGAACCCAAAGACGCGGCATATGTTCACGGTGAAAGTGGTCTTGACGGCGCCGACTTACCAGAACCATCTCGCCCTGCTGACAGCGAGGACGCGGTGCACTTCATCATTGAGTCATGCCGAAATACCGAAGGCATCTGGCTTGTTCCAACGGGGCCGCTCACCAATATCGCTCTCGCCCTGCGAACAGCCCCAGACATTGCGCACAAGATCGCAGGTATTTCACTGATGGGCGGTGGCACGTTTGGCAACCGAACCACTGCCGCAGAGTTCAACATATGGGCAGACCCTGAAGCAGCAGCAATGGTGTTTGGTTATGGAGGAAAGCTGATGATGAGCGGACTCGATGTCACTCACAAACTACAGGCAACACCTGAGCGCATCGAAAAAGTACGCGAGCTTCCAGGAAAGCTCGCTGGTGTCCTTGCCGACTTATTTGTGTTCTTCAGCGACGTATATGTAAGTCGTCACGACAACATGCGCGGAGGTGCTGTGCACGATCCGTGTGCCGTACTTGCTCTCACTCACCCACAGATATTCACGATGAAAGATCATCACGTTATTGTGGAAACGTCTGGCGAACACAGTCGGGGCATGACACTTGTTGACATGCGCGGATTGAAAGAACGCAAAAACCCAAATTGCACCGTGGTATGGGACGTTGATGCTGAAGCCGCGTTCAACGTGATTGTTGACTCAATCGGCGCCTTCTCTTCGTAATCAACGCCAACTGAGGAGCGTCTCAAGATCCTTCAAGTCGAAAGGACCGGCGCTGGTCAAAATAATGTGTTCTGCACCAGCCTGCTTGTAGGCCTCAAATAGCTCCGGAGTCACTTCCTTTGGATAGATGGCAACAGTTCGTTCGATCTCTTTTGGGTCGCGTCCAACCTTTGCGCACCACTCATCAAGAATTTTGATCTTGTTGGC
>JAURJB010000008.1 GCA_030832455.1 Acidimicrobiales bacterium | reverse complement strand
TTTGGTCGGTCTAATCAGCCCTGCTGCTTCAAGACTGTTGATCGATCGGTACACCAAGGGGCGGCGGACATTCATCACAGCCACGAGAGATTCATCGGAATCGAGCTCCTTTGAAATTGCAAAACCATGTTGAGGTTCCTCACAGATGAGCGCCAGCACAATATGGTCAAGAACTGAAGGCGTGTATAGTCTCACTGTGACTATTTTAGCCCGATTGTCAGGCTGCTTGCTTGTTGCTGCGTCGGTGAATCTTGGTGCATGCGCTCAGGTTGATGCACGTGGGGTTGGGGCAAAGAAAACCACGATCACGGTGTCGGCTGCAGCTTCGCTGGCTGTGGCCTATAAAGAGTTGGGTAAGCAATTTGAACAAATGAACCCAGCGGTAAAAATCAGATTCAACTTTGCATCGTCGTCAAGTTTGGTTAATCAGATCCAATCGGGTGCACCGTCAGACGTACTCGCCGCAGCAGACCTGACGAGCTTCTACAGATTGCGGGCTAAAAGAGCTGTGGTGGGCTTGCCAAAGGTATTTGCCCACAACGCAATGCAACTTATTGTGAAACCAGGAAACCCATTGGGTATCACCTCAATCACAGATCTCAATAAAGCCAAAACTGTTTCGCTGTGTGCAAAAACCGTACCCTGTGGAATATATGCAAGACAATTGCTTTCGCGATCTAGCGTCATGATTGCAGAATCTAAAATTACGCGTGGAGTCGATGCGACCGCATCGCTTAACGCTGTGGCAAACGGTGACGCTGATGCAGGAATTGTCTATGCAACAGATGCGTTGTCAGCAAAGAAAAGGGTGCGCGTTATCGCTATTCCAGGAGCAACAAACATCAAGGCCGCGTATGGCATTGGTGTCATTCGTGCTAGCAAGCATGGTGTGGTAGCGGAGAGGTTTGTTGCCTTTGTGCTGTCATCACAGGGTAAGCGAATTCTTTCGTCCTACGGTTTTCAGGCTCCGTAAATGTCAACCGTTGGAGCACGTACCCCACGTTTTGTGCAAGTGGGCGCTGCCTTGGGTGTTGCATTTCTGGCGCTACCGATTGTGGGATTGTTGCGACGTGTTTCATGGTTGACACTGTGGGATCAGTTGACACAGTCATCAAGCCGTGAAGCGCTGCGAATTTCGCTGTATGCCTCATTAAGTGCAACGTTGCTTGCGCTGATCGTTGGTCTTCCTCTGGCGTGGTGTCTTGCACGGATGCAATTTCGACTGCGGCGGGTTGTGCGTGCGCTGGTGTTGCTACCAATGGTCATCCCGCCCGTTGTTGGTGGAGTGGCACTGCTTGGCGTATACGGAAAGACCAATGGTTTGCTCGGTGGGGTGCTCGATTCAGTCTTTGGCATTCAATTGACCTATTCCATTTGGGGCGTGATCATTGCCGAGGCATTTGTGGCAATGCCTTTCCTCGTGCTTGCACTCGAAGGTGGACTTCGTTCAATCAACACGCGATACGAAGAAGCCGCTGCGGTAATGGGTGCATCTGATCTCGCTCGGTTTAGAAGTGTTGTGCTGCCAATGCTTCGGCCATCTCTTGTTGCCGGCTTGATGCTTGCGTGGGCCAGAGCACTTGGTGAGTTTGGTGCAACGATCACGTTTGCAGGAAATATTGAAGGGCGCACCCAAACTACGCCGCTTGCTGTGTACACCATGTTAGAGAGCAACCCTGAGGGGGCGTATGCGTTGAGCTTTCTGTTAGTTGCAGTGTGTGTTGCAGTGCTGATTGGTTTGCGTGACAAGTGGATTGGCGGTTTCGCGCGATGATTTCGCTGCATGGAACCGTCGTGGCTGGCGAGTTCAGCCGTCGCTTCGATCTCGAAATTGGTAACGAGATCGTCGGTGTGGTCGGACAGAACGGAACCGGTAAGACATCGCTACTGCGCACGATCGCAGGCTTGTCGGCTCTTGGATCTGGACAGCTGAGCCTCAATGGTGTGATGGTTGATCAACCTGCAAAACGTCTTTTTGTATTGCCCGAGTTGCGAAGTATTGGAATGGTGTTCCAGGATCACGCACTGATGCCGTTTTTGAGCGCTGTAGGTAATGCTGCGCTCCCGTTGGTGGTGCGAGGTATGAAGCGTGGCGAGGCAAAAACGTTGGCGCTCGAGCTACTTGAACAGTTTGGTGTGGCCGATGTCGCATATCAGTTGTCATCAACGCTCTCGGGCGGGCAAAGTCAGCGTGTGGCTATTGTGCGCGCATTAATTGGCAATCCAAGCGTGGTCCTGCTTGATGAGCCGCTGTCGGCAATTGACGAAGAATCACGCAATGGTGTGCGTTCGGTTATTGCCTCTCGTTTGAGCATGTTAGGTGTACCTACCTTGATCGTGAGTCACGACCAAGTCGACGTCGTTGCATTGTGCTCAAGAGTCGAGCAGTTGAATCGGGTATAACCGAGAGTCTCACGTGTTGTACAGGGTGATGATCTAAGGAGTTACTCATGGCAGCACAATTAGGAATACAAGACAACGATCGAATTGCAATCGCGAATGGTTTGTCAGTGTTCTTGGCTGACACCTACACGTTGTACTTAAAGACGCATAAATATCACTGGAATGTGCAAGGCCCGATGTTTCAAACATTGCATCTGATGTTCGAAACTCAATACAACGAGCTCTCGTTGGCTGTCGACTTGATTGCCGAACGTATTCGTGCCTTGGACGTGCTTGCGCCAGGCAGCTACTCCGAGTTTTCCAAGTTGGCAAACATCAAGGAAGACACAGATACTCCGAATGCAACGGAGATGATTCGTCGTCTCGTTGATGGCCAAGAAATGGTTGTCCGGACGGCGCGATCCCTTTTTCCAATTGTTGATGCCGCCCACGACGAGCCGACGGCCGATTTGCTCACACAGCGAATGCAGGTTCATGAAAAAACAGCCTGGATGCTTCGAAGCCTGTTGGCTTAACAAAAACTTCCAGATACCGGTGGTTTACAGTTAGGTCGTGACCACGGGGCAACTTTCACTCGACGATGCAAGCCCGGCATTGTCCAATGTGGTGTTTTGCGTTCTTGACTTAGAAACAGCTGGTTCTTCGGCCGAGGTTGGCGGCATCACCGAAATCGGTGCTGTGAAGTATCAGGGCGGTCAAGAGATTGCGCGGTTCACCACGTTGGTCAATCCTGGTTGCGCGATCCCATCATTCATCGTCATGCTCACAGGCATCACCGACATCATGGTGATGAATGCGCCACCTATTGAAGATGTACTTGATGATCTGGTTGCTTTCATTGGAGATTCAGTGATTGTTGCCCACAATGCTCGATTCGATATGAGTTTTATCCAGTCATCACTCGAGCGCGACGGCAGGCCTCGGCTCACCAACAAAGTGATCGACACCGTTTCGCTTGCTCGCCGACTTGTTCGCAGCGAAGTGCCTAACTGCAAGCTGTCAACGCTGGCTGAATCTCTTGGGCTACGTCATCAACCTGCACACAGGGCCATCAATGATGTGCTTGCAACAGGCGACTTGCTTCATTACCTCATCGAACGTGCGGCAGGGTTTGGGGTTTTCGACTTAAGCGATCTCATTGCGCTGCCAAAACTTGGGGCACATCCTCAAGCAAGGAAGTTGAAGTTCACCGAGCAACTTCCACGAACCACAGGTGTGTACATGTTCACCGATGTGCAAGGTGAAGTGTTGTATGTGGGTAAGGCAAGCAATATCCGCTCGCGTGTGCGAAGTTACTTCGGCACCAATGAATCCCGCACCAAAGTGGGTTCATTGCTCAAATTGATGCAGGGCGTCGAATACATTCAAACCCCCGACATCTTGACTGCCGAAATTCTTGAACTAAGAATTATTGGCAGGCTTCGCCCTCGGTACAACCACGCTGGCACGCGCACGGCAAAGTATTGCTATGTGCGCTTAACGCTCGATGAAGAGTGGCCTCGTCTATTAGTTTCAAAAACACCATCGGCAAAGGGCCTCTGTATCGGCCCTATCTCTACTCGCAACATGGCAACCGAGGTGGTGGATGCAATTGAGTCGGTCATCCCACTTCGCCGCTGCACCGTACGTATGGGGCGCAAGTATGTGGCGCCAGAAGGTGCACCCGTGTGTTCGGCGGCGCGATTGGGTCTTGCGCAGTGTCCGTGCTCGGGAACTGCGGACCCAGAGTCATACGCCAATGTTGTGCGTTTGGCGGCCGATGCACTCACAGGAAATAGCACCTTCGTGCTTGATGCGTTGACCGAACGAATGCAGACGCACTCCGAGGCGCAGCGGTATGAAGAGGCGGCATACCTTCGTGACCGAATCCAGACTTTCAATACGGTGATGCGTCGATATAACCAGGCAGTGCAATTATGTGAGCGGGGGAGTTTTTCGCTCCGTTTTGACAACATTGTCTACGAGATTGATCATGGAGTACTTGCCTCTACGCGTTATGCCGACCAAATGTTTACGCCACTTGACGGTGTAAGCCAAACAGTTCGCGATGCGATCATCCCTCCACAAAGTGCAAGCAATGAGTTTGGTGCACTGCGTAACGACGTCATTGACGAGGTGCTGTGCATTGCCAAGTTTTTGGAAGTCCAGAAATGACAAGCGACAATGTGACACTTGCTCAACTGGTGATGCATCACGGTGAAGTGGTTTCAGAAATATACGGTCCAGATGTGACGGCACAAACCACGCTCATTTCGTGGTCGATGGCAAAGAGCGTGACGCACGCGCTCGTTGGTATTGCACAGATGGATGGTTTGTTGAACGTTTCAGATAGCCACTTGTTTTCCCAGTGGGAAGCAGATGAGCGACGCAATATCACCTTGCAACAGCTGTTGGAGATGCGGTCGGGTCTGTCATGGGTAGAGGACTATGTAGATGGCGATGCTTCTGATGTCATTGAAATGCTGTTTGGCTCGGGCAAAAACGACAATGCCGGTTATGCAATTGCGCAACCACTCACCTCAAATCCTGGTGCCGAGTGGGTATATTCGTCAGGAACGACGAACATTGTTGCTCGGCTACTTGGCAATGCTTTGGGTGACGCGAGTGGCTTTCATGTCAACATTGAGCAATTTATGCGCTCTCGTTTGTTCGACGCCATAGGAATGCACGCGCAGCCAAAGTTTGATGCTGCAGGCACCTTTGTTGGCTCGTCCTATGTTTTCGCAACAGCTCGTGATTTTGCAAAGTTTGGTTTGCTGTACCTTCGCGACGGAGTATGCAACGGGGAGCGAATCCTGCCTGAAGGTTGGGTGGATCACGCACGAGCACAGCACGCGTTCGACAAAGAAACGGGTTTGGGGTACGGGGCACACTGGTGGACGCTTCCTGGTGAACGCAACAGCCTTGTTGCAGCCGGGTACGAGGGGCAATACGTCATGGTCATCCCAGATCGTGATCTCGTTGTCGTGCGACTTGGAAAAACTGTTGCTGAACTACGAAATACTGTTGTTGCTGAACTGCGGGAAGTAATCGAGCAATTTCCTGTTACTGGTGGGCAGTAACGGTTTCAGATCGTGATTCAACTACTGACAGCATCAGTAGTGCACCGATGACGAACGTGGCGCCAATCATGCTGTTGAGTGACAGACGCTCGTTCAAAATGAGCACTCCTGCTGCAATGCCAAACACTGGCTCGCTTGTGGTGAAAATCGAAGTCATGTTGGTGCCAATGCGCTTTAAGCCCATGAAGAATGTTGTCGTCGGGAATACCGTGCCCACAATGGCAAGCGCAACAATGATCAACCAGCCTTTGGTGGTATCGGGATAATCGGGCTCAAGCCCACCTGGCGAAACTAAGGCAACGAGATTGAACCCAAGTGCACCGCCGATATTGACAAAGGTGACACCGGTGAACATGTCGGTGTGCTTTAGAGAACGAGAGCAACCAAGTGCATAGAACACATAGGCAAGAGAAGAGATCAATACAAGCACAACTGCCCGCATGCTCCCGCTGCCGATTTCACCAGTTGTAATACCAACGCCAACCATCGTGAAGATCAGTGCATACACAATGCTTTTTGACGGTTTCTTTTTGTAGATCAGCCACGATGCCAACACCACCATGACGGGATTGCAATAAAAAATCACGATCGCCAGGCTGGTATCAATATCGCGAATCGCCGTGAAGTAGGTGAGCGCGCAGATAGTGAGGCCAACAAAACCGAGTGATAACAGATCAGGCAGCAGTTGCCTGCGTGGCCATGGTGTGTTGCGCACGAAGATCAAGCGCAACACGATCATCATGATTGCCGCCATAGCAAATCGCGAAGACAACATGCCCAAGGCGTTGGCTCCCTCGTCGTAGGTGCTTTTTGCCATAAACGGAACCATGGCGAAGCATGCGCTGGCAAACACGATCAACATGGCGCCGACAGCCTTTTGGTTCTTCAACACGCTCCGAATCTAGTGCTGTCGGCACAGTTGGGTACTGTTTACGCAAGGGGGTAGAGATGTCGAACGAACTATGGCGTAAGAGTGCACTTGATCTTGCAGAGGGAATTCGTAATAAAAAGTTTTCAAGTAGAGAAGTAGTCGACGCACATCTCGCACGAATCGATGCAGTGAACCCTCAGATCAACGCCGTGGTCACGGTGCTTGCAGAAGAGGCGCGTGCTGGTGCCGATGCGGCCGACAAGGCGCTTGCTCAAGGAGGCCCAATCGGTCCACTTCACGGCGTTCCCTACACCGTCAAGATCAATATTGATGTTGCTGGTCAGGCGACCACGCAAGGAATCACCGCGCTTGCTGAAGCCATACCGGCCATTGATGCACCGACGATCGAGCGCATGAAGACCTCAGGCGCCATCATGCTCGGTCGCACAAACATGCCCGACTTGGGTTTGCGTGTGCACACCGACAGCACCTTGTATGGCCGCACAAAAAATCCGTGGAAGTCAGACCGCACTGCGGGTGGATCAAGCGGAGGTGAAGGTGCTGCGCTGGCAAGCGGAATGACTCCACTTGGTTTGGGAAATGACATCGGTGGTTCGTTGCGTAACCCGGCACATTGCAATGGCATCGCTTCGATCATGCCGACAAAGGGTGTGGTGCCCGATGCACAGATGTTTCCGGTGGAAGATTTCGGTCTCAGTTCGCAAGTGATGCTTGGTCAAGGTGTGATGGCTCGACGCATTGCAGACGTGCGCGCAGGGCTACGTGTGGTTGCAGGTGCTCATGCACGCGACCCAATCAGTGTTCCTGTTGCGCTAGACGATTTTCCAGCGACAAAGAAGACTCGCGTCGCTGTTATGGCAAACCCACCAGGCGGATCTACTCACCCTGGAATTGAAGCTGTGGTGCGCAATGCTGCAGATGCGTTGTCGAACGCAGGTCACGATGTTATTGAAGCAACTCCACCTGATTTTGAGCTTGCGTGTTTGTTGTGGTCAATTCAGATGAATGGTGAACTAACCCTGCAACTCGAATTGCTCAACATGGTGATGGGCGAAGGTGGTCGTCGTTTCCTCGAACTCACCAGTGACGGAATGACTCCGGTCGACTTTGCAACATGGGTCAATGCGCAGATGCAGCGCAATGGCGTTGCACGACGTTGGTCAATGTGGTTTCAAGATCATCCGATATTGATTTGTCCAACATGGACAGAGCCAGCGTTTGTGTATGACAATGACATTAAAGATGTTGAAAATGCAATGGGAACGTTGCAACAGTTACGTGCTGTGTTGCCTGCAAACTTGCTTGGACTTCCTGCAGTGGTGGTGCCGGGCGGAATGGCCGACTCGCTTCCAGTGGGTGTCCAGGTGATCGGGTCTCGCTTCACCGATCTTCACTGCCTTGCAATCGCCGAGCAGATCGAATCGGCGTGTGGTTTAAGCACGCCGATCGATCCGATCGACTGAGTATTTTCTTAGTTCGTCAGATTACGACGACGTTTTGTGCTTCCTCACCCTTGCGACCAGGTGCAACGTCGAATTCAACGGCTTGACCTTCGAACAAAGACTTGTAGCCTTCGCCCTTGATGTTCGAGAAGTGAACGAAAACATCGTCCCCTCCATCTCGTGAAATAAAGCCGTAGCCCTTCTCTGCATTAAAGAATTTGACGGTACCGCGCATAACTTTTCTCTTTTCGTGAAATGAGGAATCGCCCTTGTGGCAAATCCGACTTCTAGGTTATGACATGTTGTGCCTAAACACACTTCATCCCATCAACTATTTGCCAGCCAGTGCCGCGACCACGGGAGCAAACGCCTCTACGTCTTCGCCACCAACGATTACATAGGAAAAGCCCCATCGTTCGCGCCGCGCAAGAAGATCTTCAATCAGTTTGTTTGGTGGGCCCATTAATGCGAATGGGGTGTTGGCCACCATCGACTCTTCAACACCCATTCCCTTTGCCAGCCTGCTGATTGCGCCTTGTGCATCGTCAGTGACGTTGACCAAGAACGCACGAATATTCATTTCAATGTTGCCGATACGGTCGCCCGAAGCCTCACGTACGATGTCAACCTTGCCGTCAACGGCCTCTGCGGTCATGGTTGAAATGGCTTCAGGTCCAACAGCGCCAGCGGTCATCGTTGCATTAATGCCTACGATGTCGGCAACCTTGGCTGCATAGGTGAGCACGCGCTTACCGCCGCCACCAATGAGCAGTGGCGGGCACACACCTTGCACGGGCTTTGGCATGCCGTTGTAATTGGTGATGGTGTAATGCTTGCCGGCGTAAGAAAACGGACCGGGAGCAAAGCAGCCCTTCATGATGTCAATGCCTTCAATCATCTTGTCTATGCGGGTGCCAGCCGATTCGTACACGATTCCAGACTGCTCATAATCGGTGACCATCCACCCTGCACCAATTCCCAAATCAAGACGGCCATCGCTCAGTACATCAAGTGTTGCCATTTCTTTTGCAAATACCACGGGGTGCTTGTAGTCGTTGTCCCACACCAATGCGCCAATGCGCAATGTCGATGTCGCCATGGCGGCAGCAGTGAGCGCAGGAAGGGGTGCGAGCTGGTCGGTGAAGTGGTCGGGCATCGTGAGGGCGCCGTAACCAAGAGACTCAGTCTTTCTCGCAAGTTCTACCCATTCCTTGCCTGTTGGGGTGCTGCTTGCTTGAATTCCAAAGCGAAATGGACGGATGGGGAACTGCCGAGTAGATGCCATTGATGCAGATTAGTGTTGATACCGACGTGAATCCCCACTTGAGGTTGAGTATCCGCCTGCTGATCACGATGCTCGCAGGAGCATTGGCAATCACGGCCATTGTGACTGCTATGGCGCCGCAGGCGTGGGGCATCCTCAACGCGCACAGTGAGGCTCCCGTCTCACTTTCTCAGTTTTCGGGATTGGCCCAACGCAGCATTTTGCTTGATGTCAACGGTCAGCAGGTGGGTGTATTTCAAGTTAAGAATACGCAACAAACGCCAATCAGCAAGATTCCCGAGTCGGTACGCAACGCATTCATTGCCGTTGAAGACTCGGTGTTCTACGAACACGACGGTGTCAACTTGCGGGCGGTGGGTCGTGCGGTTCTTGCCAACTCTCAAGGTGGTGGGCGACAGGGTGCATCAACAATCACTCAGCAAGTAATCAAAAATGAATTGTTGGGCGGCAAGATATCGGGAAGTCGGCTCAAGCTTTTGCAGATTCGTGGTGCCGTGATGCTTGAACGCCAACTTACGAAAAATGAAATTCTCGAGCGTTATTTAAATACCGTATTTTTCGGCAATAACGCATACGGGCTTCAGGCAGCTGCCGAAGTGTATTTCGGAACATCGGTGCAAGGGCTCTCGCAGTTGCAAGGAGCATTTCTGGCGGGAATGGTTCAAGCACCGTCATCACGCGACCCATTTACGCGTCCCGATGCGTCGCGCTATCGCTACAAGCAGGTGCTAGGCCGGTTAGTGGAAGTTGGAGACATCACGCCAGAGCAGGCAACGATTGCATGCAAAGGATGGGAACAACCGCGCATTCGTACTGTTGAAGATGCCGACTGTCCAATCCCGGAGAATCGTCGTGAGATTTCCCGTGCAACCGATACAGGGCGAACATATTTCACTGAAGCTGTTCGCGATTACCTTCTCAATCGTTCAAACATCCTTGGTGATACATATGAAGAGCGTTACAAGAACTTGTTTTATGGCGGTCTGGTCATTCACACCACGCTTGACAAAACTGCACAAGCCGCAGCCGAGCAGGCAGCACTCGAACAGATGCCCGAGAACTCTGCAAATGTTCAAGCGGCTGTAGTAACGGTCGACAACGCAACGGGTGGGGTGCGGGCAATGGTTGGTGGTCGCGATTTTTTGGTCAGTGAAGTAAACGTTGCATTGCGTCGCCGTCAATCTGGTTCAAGCGTGAAAATGTTTATTCTTGCCGCGGCAATGGAGGCCGGTCTTCTACCAGACGATGTGATCGACGGAACTCTGCCGTGTACGTTGCCCAACCCAGGTAATGATGAAGAACCAACTTTCCTCATCTCCAATGGTGTCAGTCAGCCGACTGCATCGTTACGAACGATGACCGCTTTATCGATCAACTGTGCATATGCGCGACTTTCTCAGGTTGTTGGTCTCGAAAAAGTCGTCGCATTGATGTACGGAATGATGAGTTCAGATTTCTTGCCAAAACCAGAGTGGGGAACAGATGCTGAAAGGTTGAACCTCATCAAGCCGTATGCGTCGTTGTCGACAGGTGCTAATGAGCTGAGCCCCCTGGATATGGCATCAGGAGCGCAAACCATCGCCAACTTTGGTGTACACCACGAGCCATATTTGGTTGAAAAAATTGAGGATTCAACGGGAGTGATCTACCAGCACGAATTGAATCCAGATCAAGCGTTATCTGAGGCCGCCGCCTTGCGTACGGTCGACACGATGAAGGGGGTGTTGAAGTTTGGCACTGCGCGTCGAACCCAACTTGAAGGCGGTCGTCCTGCTGCCGGAAAAACAGGAACTCAAGTTGACAACACCAATGCATGGTTTGTCGGGTTCACTCGCGAGCTAACTACTGCGGTGTGGGTGGGCGACCCTCGTGCGTATACACCGATGATCAACATTCCCGAGTTTGTTAAAGCAGACGGTTACCGGCGAATTCAGGGAGCTATGTATCCTGCACGCATTTGGAAGCAAATGATGGACACCACGCTAGGCAATGTGCCGATTAATGAGAACTCCGACTGGCCGTTGGCTCCAGGACCCGTGGCGACAGAAGCACGTGTTGATCTGGCTCCTCAGCGAATCTTTTTGCCAGGAAACGAATGCTTGGCACAAGTGGTATCGGGAACCGTGCCTCCAAGCACGGCACCGGCAAAACCCGGTAAAACAACCACTACGGTTCCAGTTGTGGTTGACAATACCGTTGTGGTGAACATCGTCGAGCCACCTGCGCTGCCTGTGGTGTCTACTACGACGACAACCACCACGACAACGATCGCGGGTACGCCAGTGACGAGTGTGATGCGCGACAAGCAGTACATCAAAGATCGATATCCGGCCGGCCCTGTCAACACGGTGCCAATAGGCGCTTATTGGGTCTATAACTGCGTCGATGGCTTGCCCCCATCGGCTGTAACAACGGTTGTTGAATAATCATGTCAGCACTGAACGATCTTCTCGCAGTGCAAACAACAGATATTGCGATATCGCAGGCGAAACATCGCTTGACTCATCTTCAAGAAACGATCGATCGTGACAGTGCAAAAAAATCGCTTTCCGAAATAGATGCACAGATTGCGGTGTGCGATACAGAGATCGTCGCTGCGAATACGGAGATCACAAAAGTCGATCGCCTCTCGCACGAACACGATGACAAACTGATCAAGTTAAATAAGCAATTGAAAACTGTAATTGCGCCTCGCGAAGCAGAGGCACTTCAGCACGAGATCGCAATAGTGACAACCGAAAGAAGTTTGCTTGACGACCGTGAGCTTGAACTCATGGGCGTCGTAGAAACTGCCGAACTTAGGAAGAGCGAACTTGGTCCATTGCAAGTAAGTGCAAAAAGTTCGTTAGCTTCTGCAACGATGGCATTGAGTTCGGTTAAGCAAAAGATTGACGCGGAAATCGCCGCTCTTATCGAACAGCGAAGCGCCCAAGCACTTGTCGTTGCGCCATCATTGATGTCGACGTATGAAGCAAAGCGCAAGCATCGCCCAGATGGGGCAGTGTGTCGTTTGACGGGGCCGACGTGTGGTTCGTGCCACCTTGACATCTCGCAGGGCGAAATCAACTCAATGCGTGCAATGCCTGTTGATGAGTTTCCAGAATGCCCGCATTGCGGCAGTTTTATCGTATTTTAGGAAGTCATGTTCTTTTGGTTTATCGGCACATCCATTGCAACCATATGGTTTGTATTCCACGATAAGAAGTTTGTGTATCGGCTAGTCGTTGCAGGCGCACTTGCTCCCGATGCCATTGAGGTGTTTCTCGGTCACGCAGGCCCACTTCACAGTTTGGTCACCATGGTGGCAATTATGGCTGTGGTCATGTTGATTACGTATGGACGCAAGAAGTCTCGAAGCAAAATGCTCGCCTTCGTTATTGGCATGTTTCTGCACTTGGTGTTCGATGGCGCATTTACGAACACCAAGATGTTTTGGTGGCCAATCTCTGGGTTGCAGTTTGGCGATTACGCATTACCGGTGTTTGACCGTGGGCTTATCAACATTCCACTCGAGCTGATTGGCGCTGCACTGTTGTACTGGACGTATACGAAAGTTAAGGACACCAATGCTTAAGTGACGGTGAGTTGGTCTGTAAGCGGGGTTCTGTAATCGATGATCATCCCTCTATGCAACCTACCCGTGGGTTGTTTGTTGTAAACAACAAACGAACGGACAGCTCATGCCCACTGCATGGTCTTGCTTCGAATGGTGGCCCCAAGCCACGCAAGTTGCCTCACGTGCTGGTGCGCTCTTACCGCACCGTTTCACCCTTACCTGTTTCGCAATCTTGCGATTGCGCTCATCGGCGGTTTGTTCTCTGTTGAACCTTGCGTCAAGTTGCCCCGACCCGACTCTCGCCGGCACTCTGTCCTGTGAAGCCCCGACTTTCCTCAGATAGTGGTGCAAGCACCCTTACCCGCGATCATCCGACCTACTCACCGTCGAGGTCAGTGTACGGGGGAGTAATTAGCAGGAGACGTAGTCGTAGATGAGGCTGTTGAGGCTTGGTGTCTCAAGAGAAAGAGATGTTTTCAAGCCTTCAGCACTTGGTGCACCAATCGTCAGCGGAATGGTTGCTAAAGGACCGTATGGAGCTGGGACTGAAGCGATGTTCGGTTTGCCTGTGGCTTCGTTGGTGGTTGGGCCAACGGAGGCGTAACCACCGTTCAATACTTGTGCGAGGACTACAGCGTGACGTGCCTCGTCTTGAGCGATGCGAATCGCATCGGCGCGCAAGTTTGGAGCACTGAGTGATGTCACTACGCCCTGGTATGTCTGGGTTGCGACGTTTTCCAATGCATGTGCAAGAGCAACAACGTCTTTTGCCAAGTCGGGGTTGTCGCTCGCTGTGATCAGTTCGAGCGCTGGCTGAATGTAGATGCGATGAATGCGCTCGTTTGCGCATGTGTGTTCTTTTCCGCCTAGCGCAACAATAAGTCCGTTTAGCGCACTTGCGTGAGCGATGTGATCGTCACGGAAACGCTTTACAGCATCGGTAAGTTTTGCGTAATCACCAGTCAGTAGTCCACCGTCAAGTGCAGCAGTGTAGGTATCAATTGCGTTGTACTCAAGCGAAGCAGCAGTGCGCAATAGCACCACATCATTCACAACGCCTTCAGGGAGTTCAGCAAGCGGAGTCGCTTCGCCTTCTGAGGAGATGTTGTCACTTTGCTGTACGCCAGATTGTTTACCGCACGCAGCCAAGAATGTGGCTCCGAATACGGTGAGACCACTTACGCGAAGTGCGTCACGACGAGTGATGTTGTTCATGGTGCCACCGTTGTTTCAGTAGATGCCTCTGGGGCTTGTGGAATTGAGGGAGCAAGTGAGTTGGCACTCTTATCAAGAGCAGAAGTGAGGTTGAGTCCTGGAAGTGTTCCAAAGACTGCTGCCTGACGTGCCTCGATGGTGATGATCGATGCAAGAACTCTGACAGCATCAATTCCCTGCAGTTGTCCAAGGATGTCGGTGTTTGTTGCTGCAACAGTGTTTTCTACGTTTTGCAATGCGCTGTACGCGGATTGTGCAGAACCAAGTTGACCAACATGGGTGGAGTACAGCGACTCGTTGCGCTGATTGGTTGCAGCCTTGCCGATTAATCCATTGATTGCTTGAGCGTACATATTGTGGTGCTCGCCAAACATCGTGATCATTGCAAGTTCATCACCTGCGAACTTTCCCGAGTCAGCTGCCTTCTTGTAAAGGTCGTGGGCGGTGATTTCGACTCCCTGAGCAATTTGAAGCAGTTGCTTGTCTGCTTCTGTTGGTTGCGCGGGTGGCGTGCTACGCGGAGAGCGTGCTTGCGCGTTGGTCACGTGGGTGTTCCTTTCAAAAATCCGACAAATCCTTGCCCAATGGGGCGCTAACAATCTAGAAGTCAAGAGCAGATAACTCGGGTATCCAGCCCGCGGCTCGGTTCAGCGCTTCCGTCCATTGGCCTCGGTCGAGGGAGGCGCTCGGGCTTACCACCTGGGCTGGGATCCATGTGCTGACAGCCTCAGATAAGGATTTCCATGTACCGGTTGCCACTCCTGCCAGGAACGCTGCCCCCAGAGTGGTGGCCTCGGTGACGGGAGACACTTCGACATTTCGTTGGGAGGCATTCGCCAACGCTTGGACGAATGTGGCGTTCTTGCTCATCCCGCCATCGATGCGCACAGAGGTGATGGACAAACCAGAATCAACTTCGGCTGCCTCGATCAGGTCGGTACCGCGATGTGCGATGCCTTCGAGAACGGCACGCACGATATGGCTGCGGTTGGTGCCGCGCGTCAGACCAAACAGCGATCCGCGTGCACCGTAGTCCCAACGCGGTGTACCGAGTCCAAGCAGTGCTGGCACATACACCACACCATCAGTGGTATTGCATTGTGCAGCAACATCGTGGCTCTCGTGCGGAGAATCAATGAGTTGCATATCGGTGCACAACCAATCAATGTTTGTTCCTGCCGACAACATGATGGCTTCAGCGCCCCAGTTCACTGACTGCGCATCGCTGTACGTAATGATCGGAAACGTGCCACCAGTGCTTCGCTGGGCCGATTGTGGAGCAGCATCACCTGTGAAAATATCTAGCATGCCACCAGTACCAAATGTAATTTTTGTTTTTCCAGGCACGATGCAACCTTGCCCAATGAGTGATCCTTGCTGATCGCCGACAATTCCAGCAATTGGTGGCGCGCCATCTAACTCGGTTGCATATCCAACCACGCCGCCTGACGTCACCACTCGAGGCAACATTGATTCATCAATGCCCATCAACGACAGTGATCGTGTCGACCATGTTTGTGTGAGTGGATCAAGCAAACCTGTGACAGCGGCATTGGAATGATCGGTGACATGCAGTGCTCCACCCGATAACACCGAAGCAACCCACGTATCAACCGTTCCGATCTTGATGTCGGCTCCCGCAGGAATTACGTAGTTCTTTAACATCCACGATGCCTTGGTCGCAGTCTGGTTGGGTGCAAGTGTGAGGCCGTGCTCAATCTTTGCAGTAATGCACTCGCCAACAGTTCGCAAGTCTTGCCACGACAGTGCGGGGCCGAGCGGAATCCCAGTGTGAGCATCCCATATGACGGTCGATGCTCGTTGCGTAGTAATTCCGATTGCCTCAACTTTTCCTGCTTGGGCAAGCGACATTCGTGCAACACGCAAAATTGCATCACGCATCGCGAGTGCATCGAACTCCACGAGTCCTGGAAACGGTGACATTGGTGAGCACTTTTCGTAATTGAGGTGCTCAATGGTTCCATCCGGGGAAACAACGGCAGCACGCAGACCAGTGGTTCCAACATCAACGACGAGCACGCTCACGGCCACACCTGGCGACCATTGTTTCGCAGCGAAGTCAACCCAATCTTTCCGGGATTAAGTAGGTCCTTCGGATCCAATGTGTTCTTCAAACCCTGCAGTAATTGCAGAGCGTTGCCGAGTGATTCCTGCATGAAGCGAGCGCGATTGATACCAATTCCATGATGATGCGAGACACTTGCTCCGCATGCAATTGCTGCGCGTTGACCAGCGTTCCACATGGCGATGTAGTTGTCTTCTACGGCGTCGGTTTTGTCTCCGGCAAAGGTGAAATATAGGCATGCGCCATCGAGGTAGCTGTGCGATAGGTGGCACGATGCAGACCGTGCCCCAACTGCTGACATGAACGCCGTGCGCACGTCATTAAAGATGGATTCCAGCTTGGACCATGGCGCTGATACTTCCATGGTGTCCACGATGTATCCCTTGCGGGTGAGTGCTTGCAGCCCGCTGGTGTCATTGCGGTGATGCAGCCACTTTTCTACTAACTCAACATCTCCGACTCTTCCGTGATTACTTATCGCACATTCGCGAACGATGTCCAGTGTTGCTTTCACTAAGCGCTCATCACCTTCGTCAAGAACAAGCAGGGTGCACTGTGTTCCATCAAGCCCGTGTGATCGCTTACTTTCGATTTCGTCATACAAGCGAAGTACTGCAGGTGTCGCGCCATTACGTACCGAATCACGACATGCGTGCATGCCGTCGGCAAACGAGGGGAATACATATGCGGCACGCGCCTGAAACTGGGCTACAGGATGCGCACGTAACCACACTTTTGTGATCACGCCTAGTGTTCCCTCGCTGCCAACAAAGAGCGAGGTGAGATCTGGGCCAATCGCTGCAGCAGGCGCACCACCAGTGCGCACAATGTCGCCGTTTGCCAGAACTACTTCAAGGCCAACAACCATGTCTTCAATTTTCCCGTAGCGCGTGGAGTATTGGCCAGCACCTCTGCACGCAACCCATCCACCGATGGTTGAAATATCGAACGACTGTGGGAAGTGGCCAACGGTGAGTTGAAACTTCGATTGCAGTTCGTTTTCAAAGTCTGGTCCGAAGGTGCCGGGAAGCACTTCGACAATTCCTGAAACTGTGTCGACGGAAACAATACCTTGCATCGCGGTGACATCTAAAACAACGCCTCCGTACAACGGAACAGAACTTCCGCATACTCCGCTGCGACCACCTGCAACTGTCAGCGGTAAGTCGTGCGCATTGCACACTGCAACAATCGCTGCAACTTGGATGGAGTTAGTTGGTGTGCATACCGCGCCGGCTCGACGTGGAGTTTTGCCTTGCAACGCCCAGTGCATCGCGAGTGGCCACCAATCTCTTCCGTGTTCGGCGGTGGATTGTGCATCTGTTGTGGTGGGGCAAATGGCACTCAGTGCGTCTAGAGCGGCAGCGTTGAGATCGTTATTGCCAGCGAATCTGCTGACAATGTCGTCTGCAGCACCAGCGAACTCAATAGGTTCGGTCGGCTGTGTCATGCACCGAGGTTACGCCTATCGGAGGTGGTACTGAGAAGCGAGGAACTCGGCTTCACTGACCATGCCGGCTGCTTCTTCGCGTGAGCATGAATCAACAAATTCAGAAATCTGTCGATCGATTTCGGCGGAATCCCAGTTCAGTTCGCCAGCCATCAGTTCGGCAACGCTGCGAGCGCTATCCAATGTGGCACGACGGTTGATGATGCGTGCTCGTGTGCGTCGCGACAACACGTCATCGAGTGTTTGGGCCATTTCATTGCGGCAGGCAAACACGGCCTCGGCGCGCAAGTAGGGCAAGCCGACAACGAGAGGTTCGCCCAACGATGAGTTCTGGGTAATGAGGTCTTTGATCGCGTTCATTTCGGAGCCGAAACGCTCGGCCAAATGAGCATCTGGGCCTTTCAGCATTGATGGCCTAAATCCGGCAGCACCAATGATCGACAAATTTTTTGTTTTGCACTTTCGTGCCTTGCCCGTATGTTTCACCACTTCGTCAACCGTGTGCTCTGACATTTTGCGGTAGGTCGTCAACTTTCCACCCATGATGGAGATCACGCCAGAAGGTGAAACCTTTACTTTGTGTTTACGCGACAAGTCAGCTGTTTTGCCTGTAGCTGCAGAACCGTCTTCATTGCTGACAAGTGGACGTAAACCTGACCACACAGCAGTTACGTCATCGACGGTCACCTTGGTGGTGATGGATTGGTTCAATGCCTCAAGGACATAATGAATGTCTTCAGCACTGGTTTGCGATTCGTTTACGCCACCCGCAAAGTCGGTATCTGTGGTGCCTATATAGGTGTATTTGTAGGTGCCATCGCCATGTGGAATCCATGGAACAACAAACAGGCTGCGCTTGTCTCTGCGCACAGGAATCACGATCGCGATGTCATTGCGTACTTTTTCCCACGGCACGGTGACATGGATGCCTTTGGCGGGACGAATGCTATGTGGATTAGTGCCTTCATCGGCCTGACGAACCTCATCGGCCCAAACACCAGCAGCATTCACCACCGTCGTGGCACGAATGGTGAATGGATCACCATCAGTGGGGTGCACCTGGGCGCCACGAGCAATTCCTTGTTCATCATGAACAATCTTTGTTACGCGGCATTGGTTTGCAATTGCGGCACCATGCTGTGCTGCGGTTCGAGCAAGAGCGACACATAGACGTGAGTCGTCTGCTGCGGCGTCGTAGTACAAGTACGCGCTGGCCAATTTCTCAAATGGCATCGTTGGAAGATGGGCGTGTGCAGCTTTTGCTTTGAGTCGGCGATGGAACTTGCCGATTCTCCATCCACCCGTTAAGTCGTACATCCATAAAGCACTGCCTAGTGCACGCGCAATCTTGCGAGAGACCACACCATCTTTGGTGAGAATAGGGATCATGAACGGCAATAGCTGTACAAGATGCGGAGCATTTTTGCGCAGACGCTGACGCTCGTGAAGGGCTTCATACACCAAACCGATCTCGCCTTGTTGCAGGTAGCGCAATCCGCCGTGGATGAGTTTGCTGCTTTTTGAAGAGGTGCCCGATGAGAAATCGTCTTTCTCGACGAGGGCTACGCGCAAACCTCGAGATGCTGCATCAAGTGCCACACCAACGCCTGTAATGCCTCCGCCAATCACCAGCACATCAAATTGCTCGGACTTCATTCGATCAATATGGAAGTCGCGCTCAAAATTCACATTCCAATCCTAAACGCTCAACTCATTTAGTAGGTTGGCGGAGCAGTGAATTTTCAACAAAGGAGTAATTCGTGGCAGGCCTGGCTGGTTCGAAAACGCATGAAAACCTCAAAGATGCATTTGCTGGAGAAAGCCAAGCCAATAGTCGTTACTTGTGGTTTGCTCAGAAAGCAGATGTCGACGGATTTCCAGAGATCGCCGCATTGTTTCGGAGCATTGCGGTTAGCGAAACCGGCCATGCTTTCGGAATTCTTGAGTATCTTGCAGAAATCGGTGATCCAGCATCGGATGAGCCAATTGGTGACACAGAAGACAATGTGAAGTCGTCGATTCTTAGCGAAACATATGAATACTCGGAGAAGTACCCGATATTCGCAAAAACTGCTCGCGATGAAGGCTTTTCAGAAATCGCAGATTGGTTCGAATCTCTTGCTCGGGCTGAAAAAAGCCATGCACTCAGACTCGCGGATGCGTTGAAGAGCATTTCCTGAAATTGCGCAACACATGACCACGATTTACGACCCGCATCACCCGCTTTATCTGGACGAGGCAGATACCCGCAAAGAGCTCGAGCGCGTGTACGACCTGTGTCAAGGCTGTCGCATGTGTGTCGATTTATGTCCATCGTTTCCCACGCTGTTTTCGTACGTAGATATGCATGACGATCGCGATTCGGGGAAAATGACACCAGCGCAACAAGATCACGTTGTTGATGGATGTTTCCAATGCAAGATCTGTTATGTGACATGTCCGTACACGCCAGAGTTGCATGAGTGGGCACTCGACTTCCCGCGTCTCATGTTGCGAGCCGATGCGATGAGGTATACCAACGGCCACATTTCTATTCGTAACAAGATGACCACTGCAGTGCTTGGTCGTACAGACGCTGTCGGAAAGGCAGCAACCAGATCGGCTGTTGTTGCCAACGTGATCATGGGGTCAAAGCCTGGTTCGTTGATTCGCAAAGTGGTCGAAAAGACTTCAGGTATCTCGAGCGTACGAATGTTGCATCCATTCGCAAGGCAACGTTTCACAACGTGGTTCGAAAAGCGTCCAAAGATTCGAGTAATGAAATCACAAGGTGATGTTGTGGTCTTTCCTACCTGTGTTGTGGAATATCAGCATCCAAGTATTGGGCACGACTTAGTCAAGGTCTATGAGCACAACGGTGTTACGTGTTCACTCGCTAGTACGACAACTTGTTGTGGCGCTCCGTATCTTCATTCTGGCGATATCGATGGCTTCACCAAAGTTGCAGCAAAGAATGCTTCCAAACTGGCGCAAGATATTCGCGCAGGTAAAGACATCGTTGTGCCACAACCCACATGTAGTTACATCTTGAAAAAAGACTATGTCGACTATGTCGGTGGTCCTGATGCAGAGTTGGTATCACGGCACACGTATGACGCAGCTGAATATTTGATGAACCTGCATAATCGAGATGGCAATTCGCTAGATCTCGAGTTCACCGGCGTGATCCGTGACTCGATTACCTACCATTCGCCATGTCATCTTCGAGCACAAGACATTGGGTTAAGGAGCCGTGACCTGATGAAGTTGACCGGTGCAAAAGTGAAGGCAGTGCAGCAATGTTCGGGCATTGATGGCTTGTGGGGGTTGCGAGCCGAAAACGCTCATGTGTCTCTACAGATTGCCGAGAAGTTGGCAACGGAGATCAACGGAGCAGATGGCGACATCGTCGCAGGCGATTGTCATTTGGCGAACACCGCGATCTGTGAGCAAACCGGTAATCAACCGATTCATCCTTTGCAGGTGATGGCTCGGGCATACGGCTTTATCGAAGAGAACTAGGCCTGTATAGGGCTGGTCGTCCGAATTGGCGTGGGCCCCTGCCATCGTTCTAATGTCACTCACGGGGTAGTAGTCAGCATTTGGCAAAGGGGGCCGTGCATGGCGATAACGGATGTGACGTGGCGCAGTAGTGGTGCCTGTCAAGGGCTGGATGCAGAGATCTTCTATCCCGAAAATGAAGACCACGCCGATTTTGCTTTATCGGTGTGCGAGCACTGTGCTGTGCGCATAGCGTGTTTGAATTATGCACTTGATACGCGAGAACAACAGGGCGTATGGGGTGGAGCAACAGCGCGCGATCGTCGAAAAATGCTTCGCCAACGCCGCCACACTGCCTAACGTGGTGGCGCGATGAGCGCTATTGACGAAGTTGGCGGTTGGGCAACAATTCTCGGCAAGCTTGCAGCTGGCACCGATTTGTCGTTACTCGAGGCGCAGTTGGCGATGCGCACAGTGTTGCAGGGTGATGCATCATCTGCACAGATTGCCGCATTGGTGATGGGCCTGCGATCTAAAGGTGAAAGTGCGCACGAGTTGGAAGGCATGTTGGCCGAGGTGCGCAGTGCATCGGCGCGTGTTGATCTCAGTCCTTCGGTTTCGGCTCGTGCAATTGACATCGTTGGTACAGGTGGCGACAAATCGCACTCAGTCAATATTTCGACAATGGCTTCTTTTGTTGTCGCTGGTGCTGGTGTCCCAGTGTGCAAGCACGGCAATCGTGCTGCGTCATCGCAATGCGGAACGGCAGATGTTCTCGAAGCACTTGGTGTGCGAATTGATCTTGGCCCAACAGAAGTTGCCCAGTGTGTTGAACAAGCTGGCATGGGGTTTTGTTTTGCTCCCAACTTTCACCCAGCGTTTCGCCACGCAGGACCAACGCGTAAAGAACTCGGAATTCCCACAATCTTTAATTTGCTTGGACCAATGGCCAACCCTGCCGACGTTGCATTCAAGGTTGTTGGAGTTGGCGATCCTCGGTTTGCCGAACGTATGGCGCAAGCAATTGCATCTCGAGGTGTTAAACGGGCATGGGTGGTGCATGGGCATGGTGGGTTGGATGAGTTGTCGCTCAGCGGACCATGCTCTGTTGTTGAAGTCTCCGCAGGATCGGTGCGAACATTTTCGATTAATGCTGTCGATTATGGATTGCAGATTGCCGACGTCACGCGTGTGCGTGGCGGTGATCCTGCACATAATGCACAAGTTGTAGTGGATTGTTTCAATGGAGAGGCTGGACCGGTTCGTGACATCGTGGTATTAAATGCTGCGGCGGGTTTAGTGGTTGCAGGAGTTGCCCGTGACATGGTGGATGCTGTTGCGCAAGCGCAGAAGTCAATTGACAATGGCTCGGCACTCCGCGTTGTCGAAGCATTAAAAGTTTTTAGCAACGCTGTGGCACGATAGGTCGTTATGAGTTCGTTGTCTGTGCGAGTGCCTGCAAGTTCGGCAAATCTCGGTCCTGGTTTTGACACCTTGGGTATGGCGCTCTCGTTGTATCTCGAAATGGGCACGGTTGATGGCAGTCCACTTCCCGAACGGGCAAAGGTAGTTGAAGCCAGTCATCCTGCCTTCGTGGCTTTCCGTCATGTTGGTGGTACGGGTGATGTGTGGGTGCGATCGTCAATTCCAATGGGTCGAGGTTTGGGCTTCAGTGGGGCAGCGCGGGTTGCAGGCGTTGTGCTCGCCCATGCTCAACGCAATGGATCGGATTCATTGATTCGTGATCGCAAAGAACTCCTGCGTTTGGCAACTGAACTTGAAGGTCATCCAGACAATGTTGGGGCCTCATTGGTTGGAGGTGTAACTGCAAGTTCGGGAGGCGAAGTGGTGCGACTGCCACTCGGTTTTGATCCTGCCTTTATTGCATGGGTGCCAGATTTTCAAACCAGTACTGAAAAATCTCGCACTGCTATTCCTGCTGCTATTGCACTTTCAGACGTCGTGTTCAACATCGGCCATACCGCATTGCTGATGGCTGCATTTGCTGCAGGCGATATTGCGGTGTTACGAGAGGCGACTAAAGATCGCATGCACCAAGACATTCGATTTACTGCAGCCCCGAATTCTCTTGAAGCGTTCACAGCAGCTTTAGCCACAAAAGCTTGGTGTGCTTGGTTGTCGGGTTCTGGACCAACCGTTGGTGTGCTGTGTGCCAAAGGCGATGCAGCAACCATCGCTAAGGCATTGCCGTCAACAGGCATCACACATGTGTTGGATATCGATCGTGATGGGGCGGTGTTCCTATAACTCTGTGACACCCAGAAGGCAAGATTCCGGAGTACGCAATTGGCGCACACATGAACTCAATAACCGAAATCAATGCCTACTGACCGAATCACAGGAGTAATCATGCAAGCACCATCAACACCGTCATCATCCGTACTCGTCATCAGCTGCGACACCTGCGTCATGCGCGAAACCGACGCATGTTCCGATTGTTTGGTGTCATTTATGTGTGGAGATACCGCCGAAACTGCGGTGGTTTTCAACCTTGAAGAACAGCGGGCTGTCCGACTGCTCGCAAATGCCGGAATGGTGCCTACGCTTCGGCATCGTGCCGTTAGCTGATCCACCCAATCGTTCATCCGAGAACTCCGCCTATACCGAGCGCCTACTCGCGCTCGGGTTGGCACAGGGCATCGATCGCATTGGCGTAGCGCCTGCTCACATCTTTGCGCGAACGCGTCACGAATTGCATGAACGTAAGCAGCGTGGATTGCACGACACCATGCAATTCACGTATCGCAACCCCGATCGCTCAACTGATCCACAGTCAACGCTTGCAGGTGCACAATCAATTGTTGTTGGCGCATTGTCGTATGCAACTGAGCGCACTGAACAGCACAACTATCTCGAGGCACGTATTGCTCGTTATGCATGGAGCGATTTTTATGATCAACTGCGATCATCGCTGAACGTGGTGCGAGACCAGTTGCGTACAGATGGTTTTCGCGCAGAGGTTGTCGTCGATAGCAATGCTCTTGTTGATCGAGAAGCGGCTTATCTTGCAGGCCTCGGTTGGTACGGGAAAAATGCCAACTTGTTGTTGCCAGGTGCAGGAAGTTATTTTGTTTTGGGAAGCGTTGTTTCAGACGCTGTTCTTGATGTTGCACCAGCGCCACTCAATGATGGTTGTGGTGCATGCAAGCGATGTCTTGACTCGTGTCCAACGGGTGCAATTGTTGCGCCTGGAGTTATTGATGCTCGCACATGTCTTGCATGGTTGATTCAGAAACCTGGTGTATTTGAACATCAGTTTCGCGAGGCACTGGGTGATCGCATTTATGGTTGTGACGATTGTCAGCAGTCGTGTCCACCGACAATCCGGTTGAGTATCAAAAAACCTCTTGCCGCAGTTCGTACCTCGGTACCGGTCTTAACAATGTTGCAATTGACTGATAATGAGTTAATGGCGCAAGTTGGGCAGTGGTATGTGGCAGATCGAAATCCTGTGTGGGTGAGAAGGAATCTGCTCATCATCCTTGGCAACATTGCTTCGGTATCCGATCAAGCAGTGCGCGATGTGCTGGGTTCGTATTGCAGAGATGATGATCCAATGTTGCGCGCTCACGCAATCTGGAGCGCAGCCCGACTCGGGCATCACGATCTCATACCTGTTGCTGATGAGTCACCAATCGTGCAGGCCGAACTTGCACATTTACCCGAAGTGCGAATGAGTGAGGGCATCTGACAGTATTGGGTGACGCAACATATGAAACATCTTCTTGTCACCAACGATTTCCCGCCAAAAGTTGGCGGAATACAAAATTTGTTGTGGGAGTGGTGGCGTCGGCTGCCGCCGGATTCATTTGCGGTACTCACATCGCCTCATAAAGAATCAGCAGCCTTTGATGCTGCTCAGCCGTTTCTCATTCGACGCACCAAAGAGCCCGTGTTATTGCCTCATCCGTGGATGGTGCAGCGAATCAATGACATGGCGGCTGAGATCGGTGCAGATTTTATTGTTCTCGATCCAGCGGTGCCGTTGGGCATCGTTGGGCCTGCGCTCAAGTTGCCGTACATGGTGGTGGTGCATGGTGCAGAAGTCACGGTGCCTGGTCGGCTTCCAGGTTCGAAGCAAGTGCTGTCACGTGTCTTGCGTGGGGCACAGCACATCATCGCAGCAGGTGGGTATCCGGCAACCGAAGCACTACGTGCTGGAGGAGATGGTCTCGCTATAACTGTTGTTCCTCCTGGGGTAGACACCGATCGATTTGTTCCGCTTTCTGTTGAACAGAGAAATGCTGCGCGATCACGGTTTGGTTTCGGTCACGATGATGAGTTGGTGGTGGGCGTGAGCCGCTTAGTCCCTCGCAAGGGTTTCGACACACTCATTCGCGCTGCTGCTGCACTTTCGCCAAGTCGTCCTCAGCTTCGTGTCGCAATTGGCGGAACGGGGCGCGACAGTCAGCGGTTGCAAAGACTCATCGACCAACTTCGCGCACCGGTAACCATGCTTGGTCGTGTTGCTCACGATGACTTGCCTCTGCTGTATGGCTGTGCTGACATGTCAGCAATGTTGTGTCGATCGCGTTGGGCGGGTTTGGAACAGGAAGGCTTTGGCATTGTGTTCTCGGAAGCCGCTTCATGTGGTGTGCCTCAGATCGCGGGCGATAGTGGCGGTGCTGCTGAAGCGGTGCTCGACGGAGAAACAGGACTTGTCATTAAACAGCCAAGCAATGTTGCTCATGTCGCACAAGCAATCAACTCTTTGTTTGCAGATCCAGATCGACTGCAGAAGATGGGTGTAGCCGCACGCAGCCGTGCATTGAGTCAGTTTGATTATCAGGTGCTTACACAGCATTTGGCAGATGTCTTGCAGGTGAACTCATGAACATTGTGCGAATAAATCTGTTGTTAACAGGACTGTTTGTTGTCGTCACCGCGATTGCGGCGGCGGTGTTTAGTCCCGAGTTACGTGTCGCGGTGGTTGTATTCGATCTAGCGCTGTTTGCGATTGGGGTCGCAACGTTTATCATGGGTTACTTCTCGGGTGTGCAACGCAGTCGCTATGAGGAGATATCGGTTGCTGGGTTATTTCTTTTGCTCGACAAGGTTGCAGACCGTTCGACCACATTGAGGATGAATACTGCTCTTGCTGTGCAGACCATTATTGGTGTGACGGGGGCGATTGTTCGCGGCTCAACCGACGGCAAGCCTGGCAGCACGTTGGCCTTTGGGGTGCTCGTTCCATTGCTTGGATTAGGTCTAAACGGCATGTGGGCAAGCAAGCATGGTGTATTTGCTTCAAGGAATGTGCCCAATGTTTCCGCAGACGAGTCCGATATCGGCAAAGATAGTCCTCATGGTTGATTCTGGATCTGACTCAGTTTTCATAGCGGCTTCTGCCGAACGGTGTTTTGACGTTGCAAGTGATTTCGAAAAATATCCGTTGTGGGCAAAAGATGTTAAAGAAGCAACCGTGTTGCAGCGCGATGATCAAGGTCGACCACACACGGTTGAGTATCGGGCGTCAGCTTTAGGACGAAGCACGCATTACACGCTTGAGTACGACTACTCAAAAGCTCCCAACGTGTTGTCGTGGCATCTTGTTGATGGTGACATCATGCGTTCAATTCGCGGTGCATACACACTTAAAGAAGATGGTGCCGGTACTCGAGTGTCATATGATCTCGCAGTTGAACTCGTCATCCCATTGCCAGGTTTCGTTAAGCGCCGTGCCGAGATGCGAATCTTAAGCACACTTAAAGAACTGAAGGCGCGCGCAGAATCGTGACCCTCGCCGCTGGCATAGACGTCGGTGGCACGAAGTGTCTTGGAGTCGTTGTTGACGGATCGGGAGCAATCGTTCGCGAGGTTCGCAGGCCAACACCAACCGCAGATCTGCTTGTCGATGTTTTACTAGAAATGGTTCTTGAACTTGGAGAGCACGACACGATTGGTGTTGGAGTTCCGGGATTGATTTCGCGTCAGGGAGTTATCCGTTCTTCGCCAAACATGAGCACGGCAATTGAAATGCCCGTGCGCGAGCAACTCAGTGACGCATTGGGTGAACACGTGTGGTGTGACAATGATGCAACGTGCGCAACGCTTGCCGAGTGGCAGATGGGTGCAGGTGTCGGCGCACACGACATGGTGCTCGTCACGCTCGGCACTGGCATTGGAGGAGGAATCGTGAGTGGCGGTGTGTTGCAGCATGGCGCACATGGCCATGCGGGCGAAGCGGGTCACATGGTGGTGGATGCACATGGTGAACTGTGTCCATGTGGTCAGCGTGGTTGTTGGGAGAGATACGCATCTGGTGCTGGCCTTGCACGACTATCTGGTGGGCTCTCGGGTGAAGAAGTAATCAGTCAAGCGCGTCGTGGTGATGATGCAGCTGTTTTTGTTGTTAATACATACTGCGAATGGGTGGCGTTAGGGCTAGCAAATCTTGCCAATTTCTCTGACCCAGATGTCATGGTCATTGGAGGTGGGGTGATGGAGGCTGCAGATGTATTACTTCCACCGATCCGACAGCATTTCGCACGCTTGCTATATGCACCTTCTCATCGTCAGCATCCACGGGTCGTTGGGGCCGTACTTGGTGAGCGTGCTGGTGCAATTGGTGCGTCATTGCTACATCTGCACGACTAGTTTGTCGTTGTGGAATTTCGACGCATCACCAATCTGCCTCCATACGTTTTTACGATTATCAATAATCTAAAAATTCAAGCGCGTCACGATGGTGCCGATGTTGTCGACTTAGGGTTCGGTAATCCCGACATTCCATCTCCGCAAATCGCAGTGGACAAACTGATCGAGGCAGCACAGAACTCAAAGAACCATCGCTATTCATTGTCGCGCGGTTTACCAAAGCTTCGTGAGGCAGTTGCCGATATGTACATGCGCAACTGGAATGTCACGCTCGATCCCGAAACGCAAATCACCAACACCATTGGCTCGAAGGAAGGCTTCAGTCACTTGATGTGGGTGTTACTCGATCGCGGCGACGCGGCAATTGTTCCAAGCCCGAGCTATCCAATTCACATTTACGGTCCAATTTTTGCTGGTGCAGATGTGCGTCAAGTTCCGATGCAAAGCCAACAAGTAATTGATGATCAGCAGTATTCGGATGAGTTTTTCGAAAACCTCACAGAGGCATATAAAAATGGTTGGCCGCGACCACGCGTGTTAGTTGTCTCGTTTCCGCACAATCCCACAGGCGCGACAGTGGATCTCGCCTTCATGCAACGCGTTGTCGACTTCTGTCTCGAGCGAGACATGATCGTGGTTCACGACTTTGCCTACGCCGACGTAGGGTTCGACGGCTACAAACCGCCATCTATCTTGCAAGCAGAGGGTGCCATGGACTGTGCAGTTGAGTTGTATTCAATGACAAAGAGTTTCTCGATGGCTGGATGGCGTGTTGCGTTTATGGCTGGCAATGAAAAAGTTGTTGGTGCTTTGACAAAACTCAAGAGCTATTTGGATTACGGATCATTCCAGCCGGTGCAGATCGCAGCAACCGTCACACTGAACGAAGCGCAAGATTTCCCACAAGAGGTCTCAAACATTTACGAAAGCCGACGTAATGCGTTGATCGATGGTTTAGATCGAATCGGTTGGCATATTCCTAAGTCGCGAGGGTCAATGTTTGTGTGGGCGCCAATTCCCGAGGTGTATAGCGATATGGACTCGGTGGAGTTCTGTAGTCATCTTGTTCGTGATTGCAATGTGGCACTTTCGCCTGGTGCAGGATTTGGCCCAGGCGGCGAAGGTTTCGCGCGTTTTGCCTTGATCGAAAATGAGCAACGGATTGCCCAGGCAGTGCGAAACCTGAAAATGGGTCTTACCCGACTTCAGTAACGATTCGTATTACTTTTTCTGTTTGGCCATTTCTCGTCGTATCAGCACAACCCAGGTCCCAAGCGCACAGATGCTGAAGATGATCCACTGAACTGTGTATCCAAGATGCGATCCGTTATTAAATGTTGGATCTGCAATCATCGCAAGGTTTGGGTCGTCGGGCGGGCTGCTCTTCAACAGTTGGACATAGACGGGAGCGACATCGCCGCCAAGTTGGGGTGCCAAGCGGTCGATGTCAATGCGAAATACTTCAGTGAGAGAACCTGTGGGGGCTTCGGAAATTTCGCCGGACTCACGTGCATCACTTGCGCGCAGTCGCCCAACAAGAGTCACCTCGCCATCTGGCACGGGAGGAGACGGAGCAGCGAGCGGGAGAAATCCTCGGTTGATCAGAACGATGGTTCCGTCAGCGATCTTCATTGGTGTAATTGCGTCGTAACCCGCAATACCGTTTTGTGAAACATTGACAAGGCTGATGTCGCTGTTAGCAAGATATGTTCCCGACACTTCAGCGGGAAGCCATTCAATCTGTTCCGGAGTTCCCGATGCGAGCAGTTCGGTAAATGGGCGAGTGTCAGCATCGAAGCGCTCAATGAGCGTTGCGTTGAATGCTTTGCGTTCATTGTGTCGGGACCACTGCCAATCAGCCAAGTTGAACATTACGACAATCAGCGTGATCACCAACATGTGAATGGCAATCCACTTCGGACGGAACAAATAGGTTGGCATGGGTACTGTGAATGATATTGAGGAGGTGGCGCGAGACATGCACCACCTTCCTCGTACAGCGCCAACAATGCCCGCTGTGGGGAATTGACGATATCGGCAGGTATCGTTGTACGGGCAACGCCTTCCCGGCCGCTCAGTCGGGCGGGCATTGCAAGTAGTACATCACGAGCGACCAACTGGTCCGGCAACCGGGATTTCCCACGGTGCCATTTCGCGAAATGCGAAAGATGTGGTTACGCCAGCAGGCGTAGCAACGGGCTGGCTCAGTTGGGTGAGCGTGACGAACTGCAAAAGCGCATAGTTTCGTTACAAAGGAAAATGTATGACCCGACATGATTACCCAGCAACAGGAGCATGGTTTCCTGGCATGCCTGTTGGCGGTCGAAAGTTCGCGCATTTTCCCGAAGATCGCCCCTTCGCACTCGATGGCGGAAAAGTGTTGAGCAGTGTTTCCATTGCATATGAATCGTGGGGAACGCTCAATGCAGATGCATCAAATGCGATTTTGATTTGTCACGCATGGACAGGCGACAGTCATGTCACTGGTGCCGCCGAGGAAGGTAATCCAACACCAGGTTGGTGGGAGGGTGTTGTTGGTCCGGGCAAAGCAATCGACACCAACACATGGTTCGTGGTGTGCAGCAATGTGATTGGTGGTTGTCAAGGCTCCACTGGTCCTGCAACTGCTCACCCAGAAGATGGTCAGTTGTATGGCTCGCGCTTTCCCGTAATCACCATTCGAGACATGGTGCGTGCGCAAGTGCGTCTTTCGGACATGCTTGGCATTCGACAATGGCACAGCGTTGTCGGTGGTTCGATGGGCGGCATGCAAGTGCTGGAATGGGCTGTCACATTTCCCGATCGTGTGAAGACCATCGTTCCTATCGCCACATGTGTGCAAGCAACGGCACAGCAAATTGCATGGGGTGCAATTGGTCGTCGGGCTATTCGCCTCGATCCAAAGTGGCGCAATGGTGAGTACTACGACGCGGCAATTGGTGAAGGGCCGTGGGAGGGCTTAGCAATTGCTCGCATGATTTCGCAGGTCACATTCCGCAGCGACAACGTGTTTACCGAACGGTTTGGTCGCGCACTTGTTGACATGGATGCCGACTACAACGGCCTTGGCTTGTGGGACAGATTTGAGGTGGAGGGCTACCTCGATCATCACGGAGACCGACTTATTCGTCGATTCGACACCAACAGTTACTTGATCATTGGTAAAGCGATGGACTTGCACGATATTGCTCGTGGTCGGGGCTCGCTCGACAATGCAATGTCGCGCATCAAAGCGCCAACGCTTGTACTTGGTATCTCAAGCGACATTTTGTATCCCACATATCAACAGAAACAGATCCATTCGATGCTCACCGAAAAGGGAGTCGACTCGACTTATGTCGAGATCGACTCGCCACATGGTCATGATGCGTTCTTGATCAATTTTGATCAAGTGGGCGCTCCGATTGCTGAATTCCTTGAGGCAAATTACTAGTTAGGAATCATTGCTTTGAGCACAGTGCTGCTTGCGCTGTGCTCGGGTATGGCAATGATGGCGAGTCGTTCTGGGTGCAAGGAGCTGCTCACTGCAAAGTGGAGCACGCCATATTCGGGTGCAACATGAGACGAGTGGGGTATTCCGATCACTGTCCATTCACCTCGTAGTTGCACTCCTTTTGCGCCTCGTGATCTTGTAAGCACCGTGCGACGTTGGGGCGTGATGATCATGCGCACTTCTCGCCACGACAGCATCTGATCGTCTGGCGCGAGAGACATCTGGCAAATACATCGCAAGCCATCTGGGGACGACCAATGATTACCAAGTTTGCGCAGTCTAAAGATCAGCCAACTGAGCGCTGCGATGAATGCGACGGTACTGAAAAAGTTAATAACCCCTGACACCACGTGATTCAGTATGGTCGCCTGCGATAGGTTTGGGGTGGCATGGGCAGCACGTACATCCTTCTTGCGATCTCGATACGTGTAGCTCTTGTCGCAGTGGTGTGTCTTGGGGGTGGTGGTGCCTTGGCCGCACTGACATGGTGGTTTTGGTCAACGGCTATGCCAGAGCCTCCGTCTCTTGCACGCCTAGAAATCATGAGCGATCGACGTTTTGAAGGGGCAACATCTGAAGAACGAGAGCAATTACTGAAAGAGGCTGAAAGCATCGTTGCTGTTCCGCTCAAACGAAAAATCGTGCGCAACGAACCTGCTCGTAAGCAATCTGTAAGGCAAGAAGACGAGGTGATTGATCAACCACCGCCAGGTCGTCGTGCGATTGACCCATTGTTGAAGCAGTGAATGTATAGTTTTGACATATGGCCGTATTTGATCCAAACGACATGATTACGCGATTCAAGGATCGAGCGTCCGCTGTGAAGCGTCGCCCTCTTCCTCCTGTTGCAGGCGAAGAGCGCCAAATGTTTCTCACTCAAGCACAAACCGATTTCCAAGATTTTGCGATGATCGCAGATTCGACGGCAACGATCGAAGATGGTTTTCTCGTACTTCGTGTAGATCTGCGCCCACCAAACGCCGAGGCGTGAACAAGGTCGCTCGCGCAGGCAGCGCAATCAGCGCTCGCGCACAAGTGTTTCCGATTAGCGGAGTATTGCTTGCCAATTTGGCGTGGGGAATCGGGCCGATACTTACGGTTGCTGTTGACATGTCGATTAATTCGACCATCTTTTATCGAGTGACGATGTGGCCTGTGGTGTTATATCTCATTGCGCGAAACCGCAACGCCGACATCAGTTGGCCGGTGCTGAAAAGCGCGCTGATACCCGGTTTCTTTTTTGGCGTCTCAACAATTTTTGGTTTCATGTCATTCACAAATACATCAATTGCTAACGCAACATTGATTGGCACAACATCTTCGGCCATGATGCTGTTTATTGCACCGAGGTTCTTAAATGAAAAGATCACCAAACTGCAGGTGCTATTCGCGTTCAGCAGTTTCTGTGGTGTTGCCCTTGTTGTGGTTACTGCTAGAGGAGGCGGAGGAGCGGCGCTGTATGGGGATGTCCTTGCCTTGATCAATGCGGTGCTGTGGTCTGGCTATTTTGTTACCACTAAGCGCATGCGGACGGATGGCGTCGATATATGGTCGTTCATGTTCAGCATTGCAGTGATTCAAGCGATGATTGCGGGTGCTTGGGCACTGTTGACAAGTAGTGACATCACGTCAATCTCTACTCGCGACTTCGTATTGGTGTTAACCATGACGCTCATTCCAGGTACAGTTGGTCACACTGCGATTGTTTGGGCGCATAAATATGTAGCGGCATCCACCTCCTCGCTGATCTGTTTGCTTAGTCCTGTAATTTCCATGGTCTTCGCCTGGTTGATCTTTGAACAGAACATCAAGGCGTTGCAAATGGTTGGTGCAGTCATTGTGCTGTCGTCATTGGCTGGGGTAGTGCGATACGGCATGTCAGAAGCAGCTAAAGCGGACGTGTTGAGGAATGCAGACCCCCTGCTAAACTCGAATCCGTAAACCATGCGGACGTGGCTCAGTTGGTAGAGCATCACCTTGCCAAGGTGAGGGTCGCGAGTTCGAATCTCGTCGTCCGCTCCAGTAGTTCCTTTAGTGGTGGGTTAGTCTCATTTTCATGAGTCACACCAATATCGGACAGGTCGTAAGTCAAACTCGGTCCGCCTTTCAATCAGGTGTCACTCGTCCGCTGTCATGGCGCAAGGCCCAACTCGAGGCCATGATTCGAATGATCGAAGAGCACCAGGATGAATTCGCGGCTGCGCTGAAAGCCGACCTTGGTCGCGGTGTTGAAGAAGCCTGGATGTACGACTTGGGGTTCACCATCGCCGAAGTGAAATTGATGTTGAAGAATCTTAAGAAGTGGACTTCGGTGCGCAAAGTGCCAACACCGTTGGTCTCAAAGCCGGGTTCGTCGCGACGCATCCCAGAGCCTCTCGGTACCGTGTTGGTTATTGCGCCATGGAATTACCCAGTGCAGTTGTTGCTCGTTCCTGCTGCAGGTGCAATTGCAGCAGGTAATGCGGTCGTCATGAAACCATCCGAGGTGTCGCCTGCAACTTCTGCGGCGCTCGCAAAATTTATTCCACAATATTTTGATAACCAAGCCGTTGCAGTTATTGAAGGTGCAGTTGCAGAAACTACAGAGTTGCTCGCACAGAAATTTGAGCACATTTTTTATACGGGTAACGGAACAGTAGGTCGTATTGTGATGCGAGCAGCAGCCGAGAATCTGACACCAGTCACGTTGGAGCTTGGTGGAAAGAGTCCCACCATTGTTGACGCGTCAGCCAACATTGCAGTTGCTGCACGGCGAATTGCATGGGCAAAGTATGTCAATGCTGGTCAAACTTGTGTGGCTCCCGACTATGTACTTGCACACAAATCTGTTGCCGACAAGTTGGTTACGGCTATTGGTGAATCAGTGACCGAGTTTTATGGCGCCGACCCGCGTGCCAGCAAGGACTATGCACGCGTTGTATCACCGCGACACTTCACACGACTGAAGGCCATGATCGGCTCGGGCACGGTCGCTGTTGGAGGGCAAACCGAAGAATCCGAGCGGTATATCGCACCAACGGTCCTGGTCAATGTTGATCAGTCGTCACCGGTGATGCAAGAAGAAATCTTTGGGCCAATTCTTCCAATCATTGAAGTCAATTCAATGGATGAGGCACTCAATTTCGTAAATGGTCGCCAACATCCTTTGGCGTTGTATGTCTTTGCCGAAGACTCACAGGTAAGCGAGAAAGTTGTTGCTAACACCACATCGGGTGGTGTCACGGTTAATGGAACCATCTTCCACATGACCGGGCCGTTCTTGCCGTTCGGCGGAGTAGGCGAAAGCGGCATGGGCGCGTATCACGGTCAGGCGGGTGTTGATGTGTTTCAGCATCTCAAACCTGTACTCAAGCGATCAACAAAGTTTGATGCTCCGTTGGCGTATCCGCCATACACCGCACGCAAGTTCTCCATTCTTAAGAAATTTCTCTAAATAGTTCTCACAATTACGAAAGGTATACACATGAAAATCGGTGTACAACTTTGGCCACAAGCAACCACAGTGAAAGAGATGCGCACAGCATGGCGTACTGCCGATGCAATGGGCGTCGACAGCATTTGGACATGGGATCACTTCTATCCGCTTTCGGGTGACCCAGAGGAGCGCCACTTCGAGTGTTACACGCTGCTCGCTGCAATGGCAGCCGATACGTGTCACGCACAAGTCGGCGCTTTGGTTACATGCTTTACCTACCGCAACCCACAGTTGCTTGCCGACATGGCACGTACCATCGACCACATCAGCGATGGTCGCTTTGTGCTTGGCCTTGGTTCAGGTTGGTTTGAGCGCGACTACACGGAATACGGATACGAATTCGGTACCGCAGTTGAACGTTTGAAGTTGCTTGAAGCTGGCCTGCCAGTGATCAAAGATCGCATGAAAAAACTGAACCCGCAACCAGTGAATGGAAACATTCCAATCATGATTGGCGGCGGCGGAGAAAAGCGCACGTTGCGTCTTGTCGCCGAGCATGCTCAGCAGTACAACTACTTTGGTCCGCCAGAAAGCTACGCCAACAAGATCAAGATTCTTGACGAGTGGTGTGCAAAAGTTGGGCGTAATCCAAAAGAGATCGAACGCACTGTTGCCATCTATCCAAAAGAAGTGACGCCAGAGTTGTTCGAGGCGTACAAGCAGGCTGGTGCCGAGCACATCATTCTTACGAGCGCTGGCCCGTTTGACATGAAGGATCTCGAAACGCTGCTCAGCTGGCGCTAACTACTTAGAGAAAGCGCCGATCGATTCAACAATTACGTTGAATGCGGCTTCGGCGTCTACATCCCACACCACGGTGCAGTTGGGGTTTTTGCGTTCTTTTAAGCCGCGCATGTCTACAAGGGTCATTCCACGGCTGTGTTCGCCAGAAGTTTCTACAACAACGTGTTGATCTTTCATGCTGAATAGCTCGGGGTGGGTGATGGTGAGTACAGCACACGGGTCGTGCACCGCACCACCGCGCATGTTGTCGTGACGACTTATATATACATCGCTAAAGAACACAAAGAGGTCGGCAAGTACTTCAGCAAGTTTTCCTGGTAATGCGCGAACCTTGTCAATGCGCTCCGGTGTTGCTTGCAACTTGTGTGTCACATCAAGTCCACTCATCATCAGTTTTCCGCCATATCCAAACACCATTGCTGCTGCTTCGGGGTCTGCCCAGATGTTGAATTCTGCAGCTGTGGTTCGGTTGCCAAACGTGCCACCGCCCATCAGCGAAATGCCCGCAATTCTGTGCGCAATGTCTGGAGCTGTGCGCAGGGCGAGTGCAATGTTGGTGAGTGGTCCTGTTGGAACAAGCCAGATACCTTCAGTATTCCGGCACGATTCAATAATGAATTGCACTGCGTCTTCGCTATCGGCGGGGCGTGATGGTTCTGGCAAATCGGCCCCATCGAGACCGCTTTCTCCGTGAACATATGCCGCGTCTTTGGGTTCTGCGACCAGCGGTCGACGTGCACCTTGATGCAGAGGTGCCTTACTGCCAATCATGTCCAACACAATTCGGGCGTTGCGAGTTGTGGCAGTAATCGGAGCATTGCCGGCAACAGTGGTTACACCGACAAGATCCGCATGATTCGCCGCAACAACAATGGCCATTGCGTCGTCGTGACCTGGATCGCAGTCAAGAATCATTTTTACCCGTGAAGACATGACGCAGACTCTAGTCGTGTGTGTAAAAGTAGAGGGGTGACAAACGCAATTTTTGATGTTGTTGTGGTGGGCAGTGCCAATCTTGACTTGGTAGCCAACCTCGAACACCTACCGTTGCCGGGTCAAACTCTCATTGCATTGGGCTACGCCGAGTATCCAGGTGGCAAAGGCGTGAACCAAGCAGTTGCGTGTGCGCGCATGGGTGCAAAGACGTCATTCGTTGGTTGCGTGGGTGGCGATGACGCAGGGGTGTTGCTCCGCTCAGTGCTTGAACAGGAAGGGATTGACACTTCTCATCTGCGTACAGTTGGTGTTCCTACCGGTCGAGCCTTCATCAATGTAGATAGTCATGGTGAAAACGCAATCGTTGTTGTCGCAGGCGCCAACGCGGAAGTCGGTATTGAAGACAACTTTTTCATTCCGAATTCACGTGTAGTTCTTGCACAGTTAGAAGTGCCGCTTGAAACTATTGCCATGGCGTTCTCTCAAGCGCGAAACAACGGTGCAGTTACGGTGTTGAACCCAGCACCTGCTCGAGTCATTCCGCAGTCGCTGCTGCAACTTGTCGACATAGTGGTGCCTAATGAAACCGAGTCAGGCGAGCTGGGCGGAACGAAAGCATTATTCGATTTAGGCGTGAACACCGTGGTCACCACGCTCGGTGCCGATGGCGCAAGCATCGAAACCACATCATCAACCACACATATCGACCCGCACAAAGTGACTCCTGTTGACACGGTTGGTGCAGGAGACGCGTTCATCGGCGCAACATGTGCCGAGCTGTCGCGCGGATCAAGGATCGAAGAGGCTGCACGGATGGGTGCAGTGGCAGGTGCTCTTGCCACAACGGTGAAAGGCGCAGTTCCTTCACTGCCCACACGACAAGCAGTACTTGCCGCGCTTCGAGCCGCACAATGAGCGACATTTCCAAACCACAACTGATGCACTTCTACGACGAAGAAAGCGCAGAGCTCACCGTTGCCATTGTGAAGTACGCAATGGAACGCACCAAGATGGATCCACCACCTCTTGACAAGCCGTACACACTAAGCGAACTGAACAACATCGTCGGCCAAACCATCAAACCTGAAGGCCGCAACGGTTTAGATGTATTGCAAGAGTTCGTTGATGAACTTGCGCCGTCGTGTATCAGTGTTGACCATCCGCTGTTCCTATCATTCGTGCCAGGTGCGCCAACCGAAAGTTCGTTGTTGTTCGATCTGGTGGTGTCAGTGTCAAATGTGTACGCCGGCTCGTGGCTTGAAGGTGCTGGCGCGGTGTATGCGGAAAATCAGGCGTTGCGTTGGATAGCCGACTTGGCTGGCATGCCAGCCGAAGCAGGTGGCGTGTTCGTTACTGGCGGAACTGCCGGCAACCTTTCGGCACTTCTTGCAGCGCGTTGGAACTGGCGCAATAAAGCCAATGGTGCACTCGATGCAATGCGCCCGCTCATCGTCGCGTCCGGTGGATCTCACTCATCTGTTGCGCAAGCCGCGAAGGTAATGGATGCAGATGTCAAGAAAGTTCCCGTTGATGAACGCGGCCGAACCTCGGGTGCTGCCATGAAACAGTTCATTGACTCGTTGGGTGACATCGACAAGTCGCGAGTGTGCGCTGTGGTTGCAACTTCAGGTACAACCAATGTTGGTGTGGTTGACGACTTGCAGGGAATAGGTGAGCAGGCGCGCAAACTGGGCGCATGGTTCCATGTTGACGGTGCCTATGGTGCAGCAGCGCTATGTGCGCCCAGTGTGCGGCACTTATTCAACGGCATCGAACTCTGCGACAGCCTGATCGTCGATCCGCACAAATGGCTTTTTGGGCCATACGACTCATGTGCACTGTTGTATCGCAATCCAGAAATTGCCCGCCAGGCACACACGCAACATGCCGAGTATCTCGATGTGTTGCAGCAGGAGGGCGACAAGCGCTTGGACGAAGCAATGAATCCTGCCGATCTCGCGCATCACTTGTCACGTCGTGCCCGCGGGTTGCCCGTGTGGTTCAGTTTGGCTATGCACGGTACCGATGCGTATCGCGATGCGATGGAAGCAACATTGCAGGTGACACGCGAATCCGCCGACATCATTCGCAACTCATCGCATGTCGATTTAGTTCTCGAGCCTGAGTTGTCGGTGATCGTGTTCAAACGATGGGGCTGGAACGAACAGCAGTATCAGCAGTGGAGCGATCGCATTCTGGAACGCGGGCTGGCATTCGTGGTGCCAAGTAGCTGGAACGGCGAAACAGTTCTGCGTTTGTGCATCGTGAATCCGCGCACAACAGTTGAGGGAATTCAATCAATTATTGATTCGCTGAGGTAGTCAGCGAAGATGGCCTACTTTTTAGCGGCTGGCTCTTTCTTGGCGACTGCCTTTTTGCGGGTGCCATAACGCTTGTTGAAGCGCTCAACGCGACCAGCGGAGTCGATGATCTTCATCTGACCGGTGAAGAAAGGGTGGCTTGCATTCGAAATTTCAAGCTGCACCACTGGGTACGTCTGGCCATCTTCCCAGACCGTGGTCTTGGAGGCATCCACTTTCATGGTGCTGCGGGTCAAGAAGCGATAGTTGGCTGAGCTGTCTTCAAGGACAACAAAGTTGTACTCGGGGTGAATGTCCTTCTTCATAGGTTTGCCAGTGTAGCGGGGCTAAGTCCCTGTCTATACTTGTCCAATGCCAAATCGCTGTGACGTCCTCGGGAAGCGCCCCTCAACGGGCCACTCCGTCTCCCACTCAAACATTAAGAGCAAGCGCTGGTGGAAGGTCAATGCCCAGAAGAAGCGTTTCTGGTTGCCTTCGGAGAAGCGCTGGGTCACCCTGCACATCAGTGCCAAGGGTCTTCGTACCATCGACAAGCGCGGCATCGAGCGTGTAGTCGCCGACATCCGTGCAACGGGTCAGAAAGTCTGAGAACGAATCATGGCTGCAAAGAGTAAAGACAAGCGTCCAATCATCAAGCTTCGTAGCACTGCCGACACTGGCTATGTGTATGTCACCCGTAAGAACAAGGTGAACTCACGCGAGCGTCTTGAGTTGAAGAAGTACGACCCAGTCGTACGCAAACACGTCATCTTCAAAGAAGAGCGTTAAATCGTTCAGCGCTTCGTGCGCTGTTACAAAACAAAGCGCATGATGCGCTTTACAAGCTTGCAAGGACTTGTTGAAAGTCCGCAATGACATCGGTTGCAGATTCCAGTCCTACAGACACGCGCAACAACCCTTGTGTAATTCCTGACGCAACCTGATCTTCTGGCGACACACCAACATGGGTGCTGCTTGCTGGGTGACAGATGAGCGTTTCGGGGCCACCGAGTGACACCGCAGGACGAACCAGTTTCAATCCGTCTACAACTTTGCGTGCAGCATCTTTGCCGCCTGCAATGTCGAAACTGAGCAATGATCCAAACTGACGCATCTGCTTGGTGGCGAGTGCGTGTTGCGGGTGGGTGGAAAGTCCTGGATAGTGAACAGCTGAAATTGCTTTGTGGGTTGAAAGTCGCGTTGCGAGTTCCATCGCGCTATTGCACTGGTGGGCAAGACGAACACCAAGCGTGCGAATACCGCGTAAACCATTTACTGCGTCATATGGCGATGCAGTTGCGCCGTGCAAAACCGCGTACGCCCAAATGGCATCAATCAATTCTTTCTCGCCAGCAACAACACCAAGCGTTGCGTCGTTATGGCCAGCAATGCCTTTTGTAGCCGAGTGCATAACAAGAGAAACGCCGTGAGCAAGCGGGCTTTGTCCAAGCGGGGTAGCCAGCGTGGAGTCGACAACGGTGTACGGACCTTTAATGCTTGCAAGCTCGGCGAAATCAACAACACCCATCTGAGGGTTCGACGGTGACTCTGCAAGAACCAACATGGTCTTGCCTGGCTTCACAGCTGCCGCAAATGCGCCAGGCTTCGCGCCATCAACAAAGGTGACATCAATGCCAAGTCGTTTGCACGGATCATTGAGGAATGCAACAGTTCCGCCATACAACTGGCTTTGGGCAACAATGTGATCACCGGTCGAGCACAACGCAAGAATGATCGAGGTAATTGCACCCATTCCCGAACCAAATGCAAGTGCATCATCAGCGCCTTCCAGTTCGGCAACGGCACGTTCGAAATCGCGAACCGATGGGTTCGAGTAGCGCGCATAGTTTCCTGTTGTATGAACAGAAACTGCCGCCTTACTGGTTTCATCTAAACCATTTGACTGCCAGGTGGTGCTTGTCCAAATCGTCGGTGCCAAAGCACCAGAAGCGTCGCGTCCTGCTGTAATTGCAGTGGTCTCAGGTTGCTGTTCCGGCACCTCAACAGCGTAATGAAATTGGGTGCCTGCACGAGGGCTATTTAGACGTGGGGCAGTACTTCTTTGCCGATGAGGTCAATCTGATCGAGGTCGTCAAGGTCCAAGATCTGCATATAGATGGTTTCTGCTCCAGCCTGTTTCCAGCCACGAATCTTGTTCACCAATTCGTCTGGCGTTCCACACAGCCCATTTGCGCGCAATTCAATAACCTCGCGACCAATCTTCTTCGTCCGTCGTTCAACTTCTGCAACATTGGTACCGCAGACGGTGGCCTGAGCAACGGTGTACTTCAGCGAACTGGGGTCACGCCCAATTGCCGAACAAGCGTCACGCACTCGCTCGCACTGTTCAACAAATGCATCTTTGTTCACAAACGGCATGTTGAACTCAGACGCGTACTTGGCTGCCAACATTGGTGTCTTCTTGGTGCCACGTCCACCAACGATGACCGGTATGCGTGATTGCACGGGCTTTGGCAAACCAGGCGAGTTCTCCACGTTGAAGTGTGACCCATCAAAACAGAAGGTCTCACCTAACGGTGTATTCCATAAACCATTAATGATGTGTAGTTGCTCGCCAAGCATGTCAAAACGCTCACCAAGACTGGGGAAGTGGAATCCGTAGGCCTTGTGCTCGGCTTCAAACCATCCAGCACCAAGCCCGAGTTCAACTCTTCCATCAGACATCGCGTCAACATTTGCGACGCTGATTGCTGTCATCGCAGGATGACGAAATGTAACAGAGTTAACCAATGTGCCAAGTCGAATCTTTGTGGTCTCACGTGCAATCCCCGCCAACGTTGTCCATGCATCAGACGGTCCTGGCATTCCATTCACGTCACCCATTTTCAAAAAATGATCCGAACGAAAAAATGCATCAAATCCGTGGTGCTCTGCACGCTGCGCGATTGCAAGTAACTGTGCGTACGAAGCACCTTGTTGTGGCTCGGTAAAGATGCGAAGTTTCATCTGAATGATCGTAGGTGCTGCCTTTGCCTGTAGCCTGACCCCGTAGTTTTCACTACGGCGACGTGGCCGAATGGTTAGGCATGGGCCTGCAAAGCCCCGTAACCGGGTTCGATTCCCGGCGTCGCCTCCAATAAGTCCAACGGAATACGATTCATCCAATGGATTCGCCCAAAGATGTCTATTCGCATGGTCATCATGAATCTGTATTGCGAAGCCATAGATGGCGAACGGTGACTAATTCTGCAAGATATTTATCTCGTTCCTTGGCCACTGGAATGTCAGTTCTAGATGTTGGATGTGGTCCAGGAAATCTGACTGCGGGTATTGCCGAATTAGTTCATCCAGGTTCTGTCATTGGGATTGATATCGCAAGTGATGTGATCGAGATGGCCAAAGTGGAATTTGCATCTAGTTGCATCAGGTTTGAAGTTGCTGATATTTACTCTCTCAATTATCCAGATGGTGAGTTTGATGTAGTTCATGCGCACCAAGTTCTGCAGCATTTAGGGAAACCAATTGCTGCATTGCATGAAATGAAACGCGTAGTGAAGACAGGTGGTTTTGTTGCGGTTCGTGATTCTGATTATGGGGAAATGACTTGGAGTCCAGACGATGCGATGCTTGACCGTTGGTTGGACCTTTACCAACAGATAGCTCGTAGAAACGGTGCTGAACCTAATGCTGGGCGGCACCTCGGTAATTGGGCGCGTTCAGTTGGATTCGATGAAGTTCATGTGTCTATCTCAGAATGGAATTTTGTTAGTGAAGATGACAGGAACTGGTGGGGAAACCTTTGGGCAGATCGAGTGATTCAAAGTCAATTTGCCATTCAAGGGATTGAATACGGATTGACGACGAGTGCTGAACTCGATGAGATTTCGTTGGCGTTTAGGAAATGGGTCGAAAGCCCAAATGGGTATTTTGTGGTGAAGCATGGAGAAGTGCTCGCAAGGAAATAGGT
>JAURJB010000089.1 GCA_030832455.1 Acidimicrobiales bacterium | reverse complement strand
AGTCACCCTCACCAAGCATTCGGGGCTTGGCAACGACTTTTTAGTGGTGGAAGTGCCAGGCGTAACGGTTGCCGATTGGCCAGCCAATGCGCGAACACTGTGTAATCGCGTTACCGGAATTGGTGCCGATGGTCTGTTACTACTGAGCAAAATCAACGACACCAACTTGACTATGCGTTTATACAACAGCGATGGCTCACTTGCCGAAATGAGTGGCAACGGAATTCGCTGCTTGGCCCAAGCCGCATACATGTTGTACGGCCACACGGGAAATGTTTCATACACGGTGGCAACCGATGCAGGCCCGCGCAGGGTTGACGTGCAGCCCGTAGACGCCACCACAATTCATGCTTCAGTCGATATGGGGCTTATTGGCACACTCGACGAACCAGCCAACTGGAACACACTTGGCACCAACCTCGACAGGCCGGTTGCTCACATTTCTGTCGGTAACCCACACTCGGTTGTTGGAGTAGAAGACGTGCACGTGGTGCCGTTGCAAGAACTTGGCGAAAAGGTTCCGCAGATCAATCTAGAAGTCATTGAGCCTGGCCCAGAGAGCAATGCCATCACCATGCGCGTGCACGAACGCGGTGCAGGCATCACGCAAGCGTGTGGCACAGGTGCGTGTGCAAGTGCATGGGCCGCAGTGCAGTGGGGGCTGGTGCCCGCAAAGTCGAGTGAAGTAATTGTGCATATGGATGGCGGCGATGTTCGCGTGAAGGTGAATGCGCCACAGGCTGGGCACGTCACACTGGTTGGTCCGGCCGAGTACATCAGCACACACCAGGCAGAGATTGTTCTGTGAGTAACCCGTACCAGCAAGCGCTGGGTTCAACACTCATCGACCGCACCACGCGCGAGCGCATCGTGCTCGTTGGTGTGATCTTTGATGGACACGACGAATTAGAAGTTGATGAAAGCCTCGATGAACTAGGGCGCCTCATTGATACTGCAGGCGCAGATGAAGTGGGCCGAATGACGCAGCGACGCGATGCGCCAGACCCAGCATTTTTTATCGGCAAAGGTAAAGCGTACGAATTAAAAGAGCTGTGCCTCATGGTGGATGCCGACACCGTGGTGTTTGATAACGAATTGTCTCCAGCGCAGCAGTACAACTTGGAAAAATTGTTGGGTCGTACTGCAATCGATCGCACCGCAGTTATTTTGGACATCTTTGCGCAGAATGCGCACACGCTTGAAGGCAAGGCGCAAGTGGAGCTTGCGTTGTTGCGCTACAAATTGCCGCGACTTCGTCGAGGTATTTCGGAAGCCATGTCGCAGCAAGGTGCAGGTATTGGTTCGCGAGGCCCTGGTGAAACCAAACTCGAAGTTGATCGCCGTCGCATTCAAGACAAGATTGCAAAACTCAGTCGCGACTTAAAGCATCTGCACGAAAACAGGCGAGAGCAGGGCAAAAGTCGCGCACGCAGTGGCCTTGGCTCGGTCAGCATCGTTGGGTACACCAACGCTGGTAAGTCCACATTGCTCAATCACTTAACGAACGCGGGTGTGCTTGCCGAAAACCGACTGTTCGCAACACTCGATCCAACAACACGGCGGTTGGCCCTGCCCGGTGGAGAACCCGTACTGCTGAGCGACACCGTTGGTTTCGTAAAGCGACTTCCGCACGGATTAGTGGAGTCGTTTAAGAGCACGCTCGAAGTAGCAGTGCTGAGTGACCTGCTCATTCATGTGGTGGATAGCACTGCGGTCGACCCAGAAAGTCAGATTCGTGCGGTGCGCGATGTGTTGCAAGAAATAGGCGCAGGTGGTGTGCCCGAGCTGTTGGTATTCAATAAGGCCGACATGGCCCCCGAAGCTGCACAACAACTGATGGAGCAAAACGAAGGCTCAGTAGCCATTTCAGCGGTAACTGGCGAAGGGATCGACGTGTTATTGCGTACGATCGGAGATCGCATGCGCGCCATTTCGGTGGTGGTGGAATTACTCATTCCCTACGACCGTGGCGACATTGTGGCTTCAGTGCATCGAGAAGGAGAAGTGGTGTCTACATCGAATGAAGAAGAGGGCATTCGTATTCGCGCACGACTTGGCGATG
>JAURJB010000088.1 GCA_030832455.1 Acidimicrobiales bacterium | reverse complement strand
ATAACGAAGCAACCTGGACATGGATCCTGCTGGGATTCGAATTTGTCGGCATTACCGGCATGTGGCTGGTTGGCGCCCGCAAATGGTGGGGCTGGGGAATGGTGTTATGCGGTTCAGCACCGTGGCTGGCATATTCCGTTGTGTTCAACAAGCCCGGCTTCATTGCCATGAGCTGTATCTGGATCACGACTCACAGTCGCAACATGATTGTGTGGCGTCGAAACGCTCAGCAACCGCCTGCAACTGCGGGAATGATCGACACGGTTTCGCCTGCTGGCACTTTGGTGTTGAGCCCATCGAGGTAACGCACATCGTCATCTGACACAAACACGTTGACGAACTTGTGCAGGTTGCCTGCATCGTCAAGCAAGCGGTCGGAAAATCCTGGGTGAAGTGCATTGAGCGCTGCAAGAACTTCTGCGAGCGTGTTGCCTTCAACCGAGATGGTGGAAGCGCCACCTGAAAGTGGACGAAGTGTTGTGGGGATGCGAACGGTTACGGCCATGAATTAAACCCTACCGCCACAGTCGGGAATTCGTTACACCGTGCGCCACGAAACATACTCGGCAAGCGTGATCAGTTCGTCGCGTACCGACTGTGCGAACGGCACATTGTGCACGGCGGCAATGGCCTCATCGGTCAAGCGAGTGATCACCACTTCAAGTTCGTCTAATGCACCTGTTTCGCGAATCACTTCCTGAATGCGCGCAATGTCTTCGACCGACAAGTCGTGATTGCCAACGCGCTGCAGTTCTTTCAGCTGTGCAGCATTCGCACGCGCAGTCGCTATCGCCATTAATGGTGTTGGTTTGCCCTCGCGTAAATCATCGCCCACTGGCTTGCCGGTGATTGCAGTATCGCCAAATGCGCCAAGTACATCGTCGCGCATTTGAAACGCATCACCAAGTGGCAAGCCATATGTTGACAGCACCGGAATCAATTCGTCGCCACGCGTTGGTGCAGCAAGTAACGCACCTAAATGCAGTGGACGTTCGATCGTGTACTTGCCACTCTTGTATCGACAAATGCGTTCTGCTTTTTCGCGACGCCGTTCGTTCATTGCCGAACCCAACATGTCGAGGTATTGGCCAAAGTTCAGTTCAATTCGCAACTCATTCCAGATCGTCCACGCTTGCGGTGATGCATTGCGCATCAACTGATCGGAGTACACATACGCCAAGTCGCCAACCAAAATGGCAACGCCATCACCAAACCTGCGTGACTCACCTGCCAACTTGTTTTCTCCATGGCTTGCTTCAAACTTGGCATTGGTTGTTGGTTCGCCACGACGGGTAAGTGAACCATCCATCACGTCATCGTGAAACAACGCGAACGCGTGTAGCAGTTCGAGCGCGGCTCCTGCATCAATCACCAATTCGTCTGCTGGGTCGCCGCCGGCACCAACAAAACCCCAATAACAAAAGGCAGGTCGTAGGCGCTTGCCGCCAGCTAATACCAGCCGCGCAATTTCATCAATGGGCGGAACTAAGTCGGCATCAACATGTGCCCAACGTTCGCGCTCTACTGCCAACAGAGATTCAAGGCGCTTATCTACGCGGGCAGCAACGTCAAGCAGTGATTGTGGCGCAGTATGCACGGGATTCAGGCTAGGCGGAGAATGTGGTGTTCTTTAGTCGGCATCAATTTGTGCGACTACTTCTTCAATCCGCAACTTTGCCTTGCCAATGCGGTCTCGGCACAACTCAATCAATTCGCTTGCGCGTTTCACGTGCTCGGCCAACACGTCAACATCAACGTCGTCGCTTTCCAGCTCATCCAATATTGACTCAAGTTCACTCAATGCTTCGGCGTACCCCGTGTTTTCATCGGTTGTCTTTGCTGTCTTCTTCGTTGCCATAACTTCATACTTCCTTTATGTGTTGACCGTGCTTGACAGTGTTCCATCAGATAGTTGCGTGGTGATCTGTTCGCCTGCGCCAACCTGTGCAACGTTGCGAATGGTGTTGCCTCGCGAGTCGCGTGTGATGCTCCAGCCACGCGCCATGGTGTTTACCGGGTCGAGCAAGCGCAATCGATCGCTCGCACCTTTCAGTGTTTGTGCGGCCAGGTTGAGCACATCCATTGGCCTATGACGAATGCGATCGAGCGTGCGAACTAAATCATGTTCG
>JAURJB010000087.1 GCA_030832455.1 Acidimicrobiales bacterium | reverse complement strand
CAAGCGCAGCGAATTGATGTCCGAACACGGCAAGAGTGGCCGAGCATTTTCGGGGCGCGTGATTCAGTTAGTTACGGCAAGCGCGGGCTTCGACGATTTTGAATGGGGCGTTACCTTGTTTGCAGTAAATCCAGACGATTTGAAAGACGTGGTATACACCATGCGCTTTGATGAAGCGTCGTCGGTATACGCAGAGTTCGGTGCGTTTTATGTAGGCATGGTTACGCCAGTAGAAGAACTGGTGGCAACGCTGTAGTTATTTGCCGTCGCCTTGTTCGCGAAGGAATTGTTCTACTTCATCCATCAAGGTTGATGCATCAGGCTCGTCCGTTGCATCGTCGCCTGAGTCGGTAGCGAAATCAAATTGCAATTGGCCATCATCAACTTCGTCGTCAAGGCTCATTCCGCTATCAGTCATGGTTTCCAAACGCTCAACATAGGCGGCTAAGTCTTCATCATCTTCGACGAGTGAATTCACTTGCTCTTCGTAACGCTCGATCAGGTTCATTACCGAGGCAACTGGTGCAGGCGTACCAATAATTTCGCATGCACGACGCATCAGCGACAGCGATGCCTTTGGCGAAGGAACCTGTGATGCATATGCAGGCACTGCGGCCCACAGCGCAGCCGAAGGCATGGCTGCTGCATAGCAACTGTCGTGCAACACTCCAACGATTCCGGTTGGTCCTTCGTAGCGTGAGCGCTGCAATTCAAAGCGGTCGATGAGGTCGTCATCAGCTGCGGTGCCTATGATCTGTACTGGCCGGCTGTGTGGCACATCTGCGAGTAGCGCGCCAAGTGTGAGCATCATGGACGAGCCAAAGTGGTCGGCAACACCCATCAGTTGCTCGGAAAACGTGCGCCACTTCAAACTTGGTTCTGGACCAAGTACCAAAATGACGTCGCCGCCAGCGCCAGACACGTGCCACAAACCAACGGTTGGCCACACAATGCTGCGTGCGCCGCCTTCTTTTAGCCGGACATGTGGACGAATCGTGGCAAAGTCGGTGAATTGTTCTGGATCGATTTCGGCAAGCGGCTGTGCACGCCAGCCTTCGATCAAATTGCGAACAGCATTTGATGAGGCGTCCGCGGCATCGTTCCAACCTGTGAATGCGGTGACGATGACAGGCTGTTTGAGTGACGGTTTTGACAACCAACGGACATGATCAAGGGACGACATCTAGGCAGAACGCTACTAGCGTCTGCGCCGAATCGGAATGAGAAAAGTATCAAAAAGACGCAGTAAATACTTAGCAATTGACCAACTAGATACTGCCACCAAGGTGGGCAGAGACAGCGCGCGAGAGCGCCACAGAGACACGAATCCAGACAGTTCTGAGCGCTCCATTTTCCACAACCTGCCACTTTGACCGCTGCCGCCGTACCCGGGGTTGGTGCAGTGTGCGAGAGGTGCGTGAATATGTAATGCGCTGCCGTGTTTGGCGATAATGGTCATCCACAACAAATAATCCTCGGCATATCGCTTGGTGTCGGTGAAACGTTGAGGAATAGTGTTTCGCAGCATGACGGTTGGCGTGGCTGACTGATTGCGAATTAAGTAATTGCGCAATGTCGCACGTGATGTGACGAGCGATTGCGACTGAGTGGCAAATTGTTCGGACGCAGTAAACACATGATCATGAAAGCTCATCACACATGTCGGATTGTCGGTCATTTCGCCACTTTGTAATTCGAGTTTTTGCGGATGCCACATGTCATCGGCATCCAGAAACGCAATGAAATCACCCGTTGCGGTGCTCCAGCCTTCATTGCGAGCAACGCTTGGACCGCCATTTGAAGGTTGCGCGATGACTCGTATGTTGAGCGTTGATTGCGCTGCGTATTGATTGATCGTTGCAACTGTGTTGTCGGTGCTGGCATCGTCAACCACGATTACTTCAGAGGGTTGAAGTATCTGTTGCTCAATACTGCGCAGTGCTCGCACGATGGTGTGCTCAGAGTTATAGCAGGGAATTACAACGCTAATTGTGGAAGCGACAGTCACGTTCTGCTTCCGAGGAAGTTCCAATACCCAAGCACCTTGTTTGTGATGGTGCGCGAACTATCGCCCGCCCACATATCAAGACGGTTGAGCATGAGCGAATCACTGTTTGGGCCATTGACTCCCCATTTGCTGCACGCTGCGACGGTAAAGCC
>JAURJB010000086.1 GCA_030832455.1 Acidimicrobiales bacterium | reverse complement strand
ACACTTGGAATCTCTGCAACATCACGCAAGACTTCAACAAATTTGTCACCGTCGCCAATTGCGACAAATGCTTCCTTCCACTTTCCATCAAAGACAAACAGTCTGAACGGCAAGTTGTCCAGTAGTTCATTTGCGAGCACCACACCGTTGATTTCTCTTTCCGGAAATACTTCAACTGATTCGACGAAATCGGGATGTAGTTCACGTTGTGTCGCAGAGATTTCAACAGCGGTGTATTTCATGGCCGCAAGAAACTCTGGTTTGGCATCAAACACGCCACGAGCCAGAGTTCCTGGACCAGCGCCTACTTCGACAACATCAAACGTGTGAGGGCGACCAAGTTCGATCCAACAGTCATCTAGGTAACGGGCAATGACAGCAGCAAACAGCGGTCCAACTTCTGGAGAAGTAATGAAATCGCCACGACGGCCTGCTTTGCCACCTGTTTGGTAGAAGCCGCCTTCACCATACAACGCAAGCGACATGAACTGCTCGAATGGAATTGCACCGCCTGCTGCCGTTATGGCAGCGGTAATTGAATTAGCCGCCGAAGGCACCGGTGATACGCGCAATGTCTCCGAAGTGGGTTGCAACACCTGGCAGGATTCCTAACACCAGTGTGGCAACCGAAGTAATCGCCAATGCAAGAGCAAGCGAACCCGGAATACCAACCGGTGTGGTGTCACCATCGGGCACCGGCTTCATCCACATTTCACGCATCACGGTTCCGTAGTAACCAAACGCAATAACCGAGTTGACTGCACCAATTAGGGCAAGTGCATAGCCCCAGTTAGTTCCCGAACTGAGCAATGACTGGAATGCGGTGAACTTGCCGATCCAGCCACCCAATGGCGGGATACCTGCAAGCGATGCCAAGAAAATTGTGGCCAGCGTTGCTAAGCCAGGTGCGTAAGAAAAGAGCCCACCCCAACTGGAGATTTCGCCACTTCGCGTTTTGCGCGACACAGCAATGATGATTGCGAACATGCCAAGGTTTGTTGCTGCATACACCAACATGTACACCACAACAGCGCGCAATGCAGATGCCGACACATCAGAGATTCCCGCAACAGCAAGTGGCATCAACACGAATCCGCCTTGGCTGATTGATGAATACGCCATCATGCGAACAATGTTGGTCTGACGAAGGGCGATGACGTTACCGACTGTCATTGTGAGTGCCGAAAGCACCCAGATAAACGGTTGCCATACATCGGCGGCCAGTGGGAAGGCCACGAGCAGAAGAACCAACAAGGCAACGAAGCCTGCTGCCTTTGATGCCACTGAAAGGAACGCGGTGATCGGGCTAGGTGCGCCTTCGTATGTATCGGGAGCCCAGCTATGGAACGGGACTGCAGATACCTTAAATGCAAACCCAACGATCACAAACACAATCCCAAGCGCGTGCAAAGCACTGAATTGACCCGTTGCGGTGACACTCTTGCCGAGATCAACCAACAACGTGCTGTTTGCAGCACCGAAGAGAAGCGACATGCCATACAACATGACTGCGCTGGCAAATACACCGAGCAAGAAATACTTCATACCGGCTTCGTTGCTCTTGATATCGCGCTTGCGCCACGCAGCGAGCATGTATGCAGGAATTGACAGGAACTCGAGCGCAACAAAGATTGATACCAAGTCGCGTGACGACGTCATCATCACCATTCCCAAAATGCTGGAGAGCAATAGGAACCAATACTCGCCTCTCCAGTATTCATTTTCTTCAACGTGCTTTGATGACAACAACACCACCACATAGCCAGCAATGAGGAACATTGCTTTCATGACAATGCTGAACTCGTCGACAACATATCGACCATCGAACATTTGACGCACCGCTACTTCATCTAGCCCAAGCGTAAGTACTGGCAACATTGCACCAAGCAATGTGAACCCTGCAAGCGAGGAAATAATCCACTTGCGTGACTCGTCGAGAAACAGATCGGCAAGCAACACCACACAGAGGCCACCTGCGAGTACCATCTCTGGAGCAAGCGCGTGGTAATCAATCGTTGGGCTTACCCACGGGTCAACAGCGGCGAGTATGGAATGAAGCACGTGGTTAACCCTTGAATCCGCTCAGAACTACATGCACGGCTGGGTCGAGCACCTTGAACAACAGATTCGGCACTACACCGAAGACCAAGATTCCAATAAGCAATGGTGTCCAGGCGAACCATTCGAACTTATTGACGTCATGGAATGCATGATCGTCGTGACCATGACCATCACCAGCGAACTCTGGTTTTGGTTCACCAAACGCAACGCGCTGGAAGAGCCACAACAAGTACGCAGCCGCTAGAACGGTGCCGAGTGCAGCAATCACCATGTAGACGCGGAACACGCTTTGGTTAAGCCCAGCAGCTGGCTCGTAGGCCGCCAGGATGGCTGGGAATTCGCCCCAGAAACCTGCGAGACCTGGCAAACCAAGTGAAGCCA
>JAURJB010000085.1 GCA_030832455.1 Acidimicrobiales bacterium | reverse complement strand
CAACAAACACGTCGGGGCGTCCGCCGCGTATTGCAGTAAACAACGCGTACTGCAACGGGTTCATGTCTTGTGCTTCGTCAACAAATATGTGGCGGAAGCGCCAGCGCACCACTTCGGCATACGCGGCATCGTTGTTCATGTCGGCAACAACGCGCGCCAACAAATCGTCAAGGTCGACAACTTGCCGTTTCTTTTTTAACGCTTCGTATTGCTTATACATTTCAGCAATGTCGGCAGCAGGTGCTGGCACCGATCGTTGGTTGCGTTTTACTGCTGCTGCATATTCGGCGGGCTCAATCATGCGCGCATGTGCCCAGTCAATTTCCATTATCAAGTCGCGTGGGCGTTGCCCTAAAAAGTGCGAACCCGCAGCACTCGTTGCTAATGCATTGCGGTTGTGCACAATGTTTGGCACCAACTGCCCAAGGTCGGTCAGTCGCTGGCGCAACAATGCCAACGCAACAGCGTGAAACGTGCCAACGGTTGGCCCCATCGCACCACGTGCACCAATTCCGAGTGTGGCTAGTCGTCTGCGCATTTCGCCAGCGGCTTCGCGCGTAAACGTAATGGCCAGAATGTTTTCGGGTAATGCACTGCCAGTGGCAACGCGGTATGCAATGCGGTGGGTGAGCACACGCGTTTTGCCCGAGCCCGCACCTGCATGCACCACGGTGGCCGAAGGTGGGCAGATCACTGCTTCACGTTGTTGGGCGTCTAGCCCGCGCAGCAGTTCGTTTACATCCACGCGCACACGCTAGGCGAACCCTGTTACGCGGTGCACATCAATCCGTGCGCATTACGCTTCGCACATGGGCTTTTCGGAGAAATACTTAAATCACGACGAAGTATTGGTGCTCGATCTGCATCCACATTGGTGGCGGTTCGTCAAGCCCTACATCGTGTTCATGGCAACCCTTGCCGGTATCGCCTATAGCAAACGCATTCCCAACGAGTTTCTTGCCGACCTTGTGCTCCTCATCTCACAAGTGCTTACCGCACTTGGCGCCATCAATATGGTTGTCCAAATTGTCATCTGGAATCGCACGCATTTCGTGCTCACCTCGCAGCGCGTCATTTTTCAGTCGGGCGTGCTTTTTCGCAAGCGTGTAGCGATTTCGTTACACAAAATCAATCTGGTCACATTTCATCAGTCGTTATTCGAGCGTGTGCTGAATACGGGCGATATTTTCATCGAGTCGGGTGCCGAATACGACCAGGATTCCTTTCACGATGTGCGCGACCCTCGGCAGGTGCAGGCCCTCATCCATCAATGGATGCACACATACTCCGCAGGTGAAGATTTCCAAGACCAATAACTAGGCTGTGGCAATGCCACGCGCCTCATTTACCTCTACCGACAACCGCAATATCGAACTGGAATACGACCACTTCGGTAACCCGAAGGATCCGGCACTGCTTCTCATCATGGGCTTCACCGCACAGATGGTGGCGTGGGATGAAGTGTTTTGCACGCAGCTTGCTGATCGCGGTCACTTTGTTATTCGTTTCGACAACCGCGACTGTGGCCTCAGCACCAAGTTGCATGGCGTGCCAAGCAACTCCGACGCTGTCATCATGGCCGCGATGATGGAAACCGAAATGCCACCTGTTGCGTACACGTTGTCCGACATGGCAGCCGATGCCGCAAAGTTGCTCGATCACTTGGCTATCGAACGCGCACACGTGATGGGTGCATCAATGGGCGGCATGATTGCACAAACATTTGCTATCGAACACCCGCATCGCACCAAGACACTTATTTCCATCATGAGCCAACCAGGCGAACTGACGGTTGGCCAACCAACGCAAGAAGCCATGGAACTGATTGTTACGCCTGCACCAAGTGATCGCGATGAATACATTGCCTTTGCACCCAAGTGGCAGCTGTGGCAAAGCAAGAAGTATCGCAGTGACGAACTGTCGATCAAAGCAGCTATTCGCGATTTCGATCGCAGCAATTACCCAGAAGGTGGCCCGCGTCAAATGGCAGCCATTTATGCAAGCGGCAGCAGGGCAGAAGGTTTGCAGAAACTACAAGTGCCAACACTGGTTATTCACGGCACCGAAGATCAACTCATTACCCCAAGTGGTGGCGAGCGCACTGCCGAACTCATTCCAAATTCCACATTGCTCATGGTGGACGACATGGGCCACGACATGCCCGAGCCACTGTGGCCGTTGTATCTCGATGCCATCAGCAAGCACACCGCACTCGTTGCTCATTAAGGATCATTCATGACCACGGGCCCACTCAGCGGTTATCGCATTATTGAAATTGCAGGCATTGGGCCTGGCCCGTTTGCCGCCATGATGCTTGCCGACATGGGCGCCGAAGTAATTCGTGTTGAACGCGCGCAATCGGTTCGTGGCCCAGCACCCGACACCGCGCATTGGGACGTGTTGTTGCGCGGTCGCAAAAATATCGCTATCGACTTAAAGAACCCGCAAGGCGTTGAAGCGTTGTTGCAACTCGTCGAAAAAGCCGACGCACTGATCGAAGG
>JAURJB010000084.1 GCA_030832455.1 Acidimicrobiales bacterium | reverse complement strand
CATTGAATCTTTTGAAAAAGCAATCGATGCCAACGACCCAATGATCGCGCCAAGCATGTTGTACGCCTACGCAGCAATTTTGGAAGGCGTTCCATTCGCCAACGGCGCACCAAACTTGGCAGTTGATACTCCGGTATTACGTCAGCTTGCTACTGAGCGCAAGGTTGCTATTTCGGGCAAAGACTTCAAGACAGGCCAGACCCTGATGAAGACCGTGCTTGCACCAATGTTGAAGGCTCGCGTTCTTGGTTTGTCGGGTTGGTACTCCACCAACATTCTCGGCAACCGTGACGGTGAAGTACTCGACGATCCAGACAACTTCAAGACAAAAGAAGAATCCAAGTTGGGTGTGCTCGAAGACATCTTGCAGCCAAGCCTGTTCCCCGAGTTGTACGGCAATGTGTATCACTCGGTGAAGATCAACTACTACCCACCACGTGGTGACAACAAAGAAGGCTGGGACAACATCGACATCTTCGGATGGTTGGGTTACCCAATGCAGATCAAGGTCAACTTCTTGTGCCGCGACAGCATTCTTGCTGCCCCGCTTGCACTCGACTTGGTGCTATTCATGGACTTGGCGCAACGCGCTGGCCTCGGCGGCATTCAAGAGTGGCTCTCGTTCTATTACAAGAGCCCACAAGTTGCTCCGGGACTTCACCCAGAACACGACTTGTTTGTTCAGCTTGCAAAGTTGAAGAACACGTTGCGTTGGATGATGAACGAAGACCAGATCACACACCTTGGACGCGAGTATTACGACGAGGCCTAATCAACGTGCCGTAATTACTACGGCGATTGTTGATGTTGTTGCAGTAGTGGTGTTTGTCGCCATTGGGCGACGCAATCACGATGAAGGAACGGCCATCTCTGGTGTGTTTGCAGTGGCTGCGCCATTTCTTCTTGCACTTGTCATTTCATGGCTTGGCATGCGTACATGGGTCGAACCATTCACGCGTAGATCATGGGCGGCAACGTGGGTAATCACTGTGGTGGCTGGCTTGCTGCTGCGTCGCTTCGTGTTTAATCGTGGCATAGCCACACCGTTCATCATTGTTGCCACCATCACACTTGGCGTGTTACTTGGTGTTGGTCGACTGCTTTCGCGAAAGTTGAACGCAACAGCTAACTGACGATGTTGGTAATGGCGCCTGTCTCGGCACCTTGCACCAACTTTGCATACTTGCCCAAAACGCCGCTGGTGTAACGCGGTGCATTTGGCTTCCAACCTTTGCGTCGATTTGCAAGCTCATCGTCACTGACCAACAAATTCAAACTCTTGGTGTGTACGTCGATGAGAATGCGGTCGCCATCTTTCACAAATGCAATAGGTCCACCGTCAGTTGCTTCTGGCGCAACGTGACCGATGCAGAATCCCCACGTGCCACCGCTGAAGCGGCCATCGGTAATCAGCGCGCAGTCTGAACCACGACCAGCACCCTTCAATGCGCCCGTGATCGCAAGCATTTCGCGCATTCCCGGGCCGCCCTTTGGACCTTCGTAACGAATCACGATGACCGTGCCTGGCTGTATTTCACCAGCAAGTACTGCAGCCATTGCGCCATCTTCACCATCAAAAACGCGAGCTTCGCCTTCGAACAACATTTGATCTTTGGAAAGACCAGCAACCTTTACTACCGAACCATTTGGTGCAAGTGAACCCGTGAGAATGTTGATGCCGCCTTCAGCGTGAATTGGATTGCTGAGCGGATGCACAACATCACCATCTGGTGCAGGTGGATTCAACTCGGCCAAGTTTTCGGCCATGGTTTTACCGGTGCACGTCATGACATCGCCGTGCAACAAACCTGCATCAAGCAAATGCTTGAGCACTACAGGCACACCACCAATGCGATCAATGTCGGTCATGTGGTACTTGCCGCCTGGCTTTGTGTCGGCAATGTGTGGAACTTTTGCTGCAATGCGATTAAAGTCATCGAGATCAATATCAACTTGAGCTTCGTTGGCAATTGCCAACAGGTGCAGCACAGCATTCGTACTTCCACCGAGTGCGTTCACCATGGCGATCGCATTTTCAAATGCCTTCTTCGTCATGATGTCGCGCGCGTAAATGCCCTTCTTCGCCAAATTCATGACGGCAGCACCTGCTCGCTCTGCATCGCTTTCGCGACGCTTATCAATTGCAGGTGGTGATGCAGTTCCCGGAAGACTCATGCCGAGTGCTTCTGCAATGGAGCTCATGGTGTTTGCGGTAAACATGCCGCCACACGCACCTTCGCCAGGGCATGCAGAGCGTTCGATTTCACCGAGTTCTTCTTGCGTCATAGTGCCTGCAGCACATGCGCCAATTGCTTCAAATACTGTGGTGATGTCAATGTTTTTGCCATTGTGAACACCAGGCATAGTGGAGCCGTTGTACACGAACACACTTGGCAAATTGAGACGCGCTGCTGCCATGAGCATTCCTGGAATGCTCTTGTCGCAACCAGCGAGCCCAACGAAACCATCAAAACGCTCGGCGTGAACAACCGTTTCAACGCTGTCGGTAATTACTTCGCGGCTCACCAAGCTTG
>JAURJB010000083.1 GCA_030832455.1 Acidimicrobiales bacterium | reverse complement strand
TACCACGTGTTACTAGGCGCAATGAACCCGCTTGAAGGTGTCGGCCCAGAACAACTAAAGATTCGCGAGTTACTTGCTCGTCTTGACGACGAGGGCATTACCGAAATCATTTTGTGCACCAATCCCAACACCGAAGGCGATGTCACCGCCATGTATTTGGCTCGTTTACTCAAGCCACTTGGTTTGCGTGTCACGCGTATCGCTAGCGGCCTGCCTGTTGGCGGCGACTTGGAATACGCCGACGAAATCACACTCGGCCGAGCACTCGAGGGCCGTCGCGAAATAGAGGGCTAGCGAATCTGGGTTGATGGACGTTGCGCGTGATACACGCTGTGCTCACCGCTTACGACATAGGCAACAACGCATCCCAAAGCAATAGGAATAACCGTTGCACCGCCAAATAGTTCGAGGCCGATAAAGACACAGGCGATGGGTGTATTGGATGCCGCAGCAAACATCGCGACCATTCCAATGGCTGCAAATAATGGCATCGATTCACCCAGCATGTTTCCAATCTGGCCACCCGCGAGGGCGCCGATGATAAATATTGGAATCATTTCTCCACCAACAAAACCAGTTCCCAAACTGATGCTGGTGAAAATCATCTTCCATAAAAATGCTCCCGCAACAACCGACGCTGCTCCGACGAAGGCTTTTTCGGAAAGGCCAACCGATAGCCCAAGGTAGTCGCGTGTTCCACTGATATAGACCAGCATCAAAATGACAATTGACCCTGCAACTGGCCGAAGTGGCGGCCACGCCACAAGCCGTTTTGTGATTCGTTGTACGTAGTGGGTGAGATGAATGAACATTGTTGCCAAAAGTGCACATGCAATTCCAAGCACAGAAATCTTCCAACCCAGTGTCCAGTTCATGGTGACTTCAGGGATAACACTGCGAATTGGTCGCTCCAGTTGTGCTGCCTCAACAATCCGAAAACTTACAAGTGACGCAACTGATGCAGGCAGAATCGCTTCGTAGCGAATTCTTCCGCGCTCCTGCACCTCGAGTGCAAACACAACGCCAGCGACCGGAACACCGAACAAGCCACCAAATGCGGCGGCAATCGATGTGATCAGTAAGACCTTGCGGGTTTCATATGTTGGCGAAAATACTCGCGCAATCCCATCAATCAGACTTGACACAATCTGAATGCCGGCGCCTTCTCGTCCAGTTGACGCACCAAAGAGCTGGGAAGCCGATGTTCCAAGAAACACCATTGGTGCCATTCGGCGAGGCACGCCCGCAGATGGTTCGTGAATTTCTTCAAGTACGAGGTTGCTGCCCTGTGCAACGGATGCCCCCAAATAGTGATAGCCCAACCCGATGAACAATCCAGCAACAGGCAGGAGAAACATAATCCAGTTATTGCTTTCACGATAATCATTAACGAAATGCAGTGACTTCAAAAATGCAATTGAAATCACTCCTGCAATGCCACCAACGAAGCACCCAGTTGCTGCCGTGACGACGAGATGTTTAGACCGTGCGAACAATGAGTGCATCACCTTGTCCGCCACCGCCGCACAATGCTGCTGCACCCATGCCACCACCACGACGCTGCAGTTCGTGCAACAAGGTGAGTGCAAGTCGGTTGCCGCTCATGCCAATTGGGTGACCAAGAGCAACTGCTCCACCGTTTACGTTCACGATGTCATCAGAAATTCCGAGTTCGCGCATTGATGCAATACCTACTGCAGCAAACGCTTCGTTAATTTCAAACAGGTCAACGTCGCTTACTTTTTTGCCAGCGCGATCAAGCGCTTTCAAGATGCTGCGGCTTGGTTGGTGCAACAACGATGCGTTGTCTGGGCCTGCAACCATTCCGTACGAAACAAATTCGCCAAGAGGTTTCACACCGCGGCGTTCGGCTTCACGCTTCGACATCATCACTATTGCCGAACCAGCGTCGCTAATTTGGCTGGCGTTACCCGCGGTAACAGTTCCATCTTTGTCGAATGCTGGCTTCAATGAACCAAGTGATTCCATGGTGGTGCTTGCACGCACACCTTCGTCGGTGTCAATCACCAACGGGTCGCCCTTACGTTGTGGAATGGAAATCGGAACAATCTCGTCGGCAAGTCGGCCTGCAGCAATTGCAGCAGCAGCACGTTGGTTGCTCTTCATTGCCAAGTCATCTTGTGCATCACGGCTGATGTCACCGGCTGCGTAACGCTCGGTGCCAAGGCCCATGAGGCAAGCATCAAATGCACACCACAAACCATCGCGCTGAATTGCGTCAAGCAACTGCACGTCACCAAAGCGGAAACCACTGCGTGCACCCATTGCCAGGTACGGAGCATTGGTCATGCTTTCCATTCCGCCTGCAATCACAATGTCGGCTTCGCCACTAGAAATCATTTGGTCTGCCAAGTAAATGGAGTTGAGTCCCGACAAGCACACCTTGTTGATGTTCACGCTTGGCACACTCATGGGTATGCCAGCTTTTGATGCAGCTTGACGCGAGGGCACTTGGCCCTGACCAGCCATGAGCACCTGGCCCATAATCACGTGTTCCACTTCGTGTGGTGCAACGCCTGCGCGCTGCAACGCTGCGGCAATGGCGAAACCGCCAAGGTCTGCAGCGGAAAATGAGGCGAGTGCTCCGCTCATTTTTCCAATAGGTGTACGGGCTCCGGCGATGATGTATGAACCTGGCATGACTA
>JAURJB010000082.1 GCA_030832455.1 Acidimicrobiales bacterium | reverse complement strand
GATGCGGGGTTGAATTCCAGTTCTTCAAGAATGCGCAATGCGCCAGTTGTTAAACCATCGCCGCAGCATTTGTCGCGGGGGAACACCGCTTTGTCGATAACCACTACGTCGTATCCCGACTTGCGCAATGTAAGCGCGGCTGCAATTCCTGCTGGCCCTGCACCAACGATTGCGACATCGCATTGCATCGCGGGTGTGGTGTTCGACAAAGTTTCGGGCACGGGGTAGAGACTAGGGTTTGTCGTTATGAGTCGCTTATGTGAAGGTCGTGTAGTAGTTGTCACTGGTTCGGGTCGCGGTATTGGTCGCGAACATGCGTTAAGCCTTGCCAAGCATGGCGCTTTGGTCGTGGTCAACGACTTGGGTGCTGGTGTCGACGGCAGTGGTGGCGATGCCTCGCCAGCCCAGCAAGTAGTGAATGAGATCGAGGCCATGGATGGCCGTGCGGTTGCCAATGGCGACGACATCTCCACGTGGGCAGGCGCCGAGCGCCTCATCAACACCGCAGTCGAAACCTTTGGCGACTTGCATGCAGTGGTGAACAACGCAGGTATTTTGCGCGACCGCATGATGGCCAACATGAGTGAAGAAGAGTGGGACGCCGTTATCAAGGTGCACTTGAAGGGCACGTTTGCTCCTTCGCGCATGGCCGCTGCATATTGGCGCGATCGCAACAAGGCAGGTCATCCAGTTGATGGCCGCATCATCAACACGTCATCGGTGTCGGGTATCTACGGCAACATTGGCCAAACCAACTACGGCGCAGCCAAGGCCGGCATCGCAGCATTCACCACCATTGCGTCACTCGAACTGGCTCGTTACGGAGTAACCGTCAACGCCGTTGCACCTGTTGCGCTTACTCGCATGACCGAGAACTTGGGGCCCGCACCAGAAACCGAAGAAGAGCGCGAGCAGCGTTCACCGAAATGGATTGCACCGATTGTTACGTGGTTGGCTTCTGCCGAGTCAAAAGACATCACGGGTCGCGTGTTCGAAGCAAGTGGCCAAGTGTTGGCAATTGCCGAAGGTTGGCATCGTGGTCCAACACATGCACCAGTTGAAGACCCAACATCGCTCGGACCAATTGTTGAAGAGCTGATGGCAAAGGCGCGTCTGAATGCCGGCATGGATGGCCGCGACGGCACCTGGCCGCAACCACAAAAGAAGTAGTCATGTCGACAAGCGATCGCGTGCGCACCATAACCAAGGCGCACGCCGACTTCGCTGATCGAAATCCCAACTCGCGTCGTCAGTATGACGAAGCGCGCACATACATGCCAGGTGGTCAAACGCGTTCGGTATTAACGCATTCACCGTTTCCTCTCACATTCGTTTCGGGCAACGCAGCAACGCTGACCGATATCGATGGTCACACGTATCACGACTTTTTGGGTGACTACACCGCAGGTTTGCTTGGTCACAGCGAACGTCGAGTGATCGATCGTGTGTTTGACGCACTGAAAACAAATGCCAGCGTTGGCGGGATCCATCCTGGTGAAGCAACTCTTGCCAAGTTGATGTGCGAACGATTTGGTATCGAACGTGTGCGGTTTACTAATTCGGGTACCGAAGCAAACCTGTTAGCCATGACTACGGCAGTGCTTGCCACTGGCCGCAAAAAAATTCTGGTGTTCAAGGGCGGTTATCACGGCAGCGTGTTTTATTTCGCGTCTGGCTCAGCGCCGTGGAACGCACCGTTCGATTTTGTGATGGCGCCGTTTAACGACGAAGAGGCCGCTCGTGCTGTGATCCAAGAACATGGTCAATCACTTGCCGCAGTGGTGGTCGAGCCAATGCTGGGCTCTGGTGGCTGCATTCCTGCAACGCCTCAGTTTCTTGCTGCGGTGTTGCAAGCCGCACGAAATGTTGGGGCGGTGTGCATCGCCGACGAAGTGATGACATCGCGTCATGGTGCACGCGGAATGATGGATCTACTTGGCGCGCAGGCCGATATCACTGCATACGGCAAGTACATCGGCGGCGGGTTTTCCTTTGGCGCATTTGGTGGCAAGTCCGAATTCATGGACATGTTCGACACCAGTCCCGAGTCGGCCCTGCCTTCTCCTGTTGCACATGGCGGCACCTTCAACAACAACCTGTCGTCAATGACAGCCGGCTGCGTGGTGTTGGGCGAAATCTTTACGCAAGATATTGCTGTTGCTCATACGGCTCGCGGTGACGAGTTCCGTATGGCGTTGCAAGCAGTTGCAGCAAAGAGTGGCAAACCGGTGTGCGTCACAGGCTTTGGCTCGATGATGTCCATTCATGCACTGGCAACACCACCACACAATGCCGACGACATGTTGAAGCGCGATGCACAGTTGCAGGAGTTGTTGTTCTTTGGTTTGCTGGAGCGCGGTGTGTATATCGCGGCTCGTGGAATGGTCAATCTTGGGTTGCCGCATACCGATGATCAGTTGGCGCAGTTCCTTGATGCGTTTGCCGAAACCCTCGCTTCGCTGAACTGAATTTCTAGAGAAACGAAGCCGAAGTCGGCTGATCTGGCACACATTTAGGCATCCCAGCAGTCGCTGGGTGTAGAGCCAAATTTCGCACTATATTTAGAGCGAAAGGAGGTTGATCAATGGAAGCCATCATGACTCAAGTAACCACAAGCATTTCCGAATTCAAAAAGAATCCAAACGAATCGGTAGCGCAAGCCGGCAATCGTCCGTTTGCGGTATTAACAAATAACAAACCGTCGTTTTATGTAGTTCCGCCAGAACTGTACGAAAAAATCGCAGACATCATTTTCGATTTGGAACTCGCTCCAAAGCTTGAAAAGCGTATGTCTGAAAAAGGCAAAGCAGTAAAAGTAAAAATTGAAGAGTTGTAGAAATTGTCATACGAACTCGAGTTTCATCCTGCTGCACTTAGCGAGTGGCAGAGCCTCGACAACAGCGTTCGTCTGTTACTGAAAAAGAAGTTAGAAAAGCGACTGAATAATCCTCATGTCATGGGTGCACGTTTGCACGGCGATCTTCGACACTGTTACAAAATCAAAAACGATGTAACTGGACACCGATTGGTGTATCAGGTTCTGGATGATCGTGTGGTTGTTTTTGTGCTTTCTGT
>JAURJB010000081.1 GCA_030832455.1 Acidimicrobiales bacterium | reverse complement strand
GCGCACGCACGTTGTCTATGGATGTAAAGGTGCTTCCTGCAGTACAAAACCTCAACGAGCGACCACTTGATACAAGTGATATTCGCGACCTCACCGATGAAGATTTGCTTGGCCGCCGAAAGATCGTCATCGACTTACAACAGATTTCTGATTACTTAGTTAACCGACGAGTGCTGGTAACGGGAGCCGGTGGCAGCATTGGAAGCGAGCTGTGTCGTCAGCTTGCACGATTTAATCCTGCAGAACTCATCATGTTGGACCGTGACGAAAGTGCCCTTCATGAAGTTCAACTCTCCATTCATGGTCGTGCTCTGTTGAACACTCCGCAAACCGTATTGGCAGATATCCGAGACAAAGAAACCATCAAGAGCATCTTCGCTTCACGCAAACCCGAAGTGGTCTTCCATGCGGCCGCGCTGAAGCACCTTCCACTACTCGAGACATACCCATCTGAAGCATTTCAAACAAACGTGACGGGAACATTGACACTGTTGGAGGCTGCAGCAGAAGTAGGTGTTGGAGTGTTTGTGAATATCTCAACCGACAAGGCTGCAAACCCCATCAGCGTGCTGGGATATTCAAAGCGCATTGCCGAGCGCATCACTGCACAGTTTGGAAACACCGTTTCCACAGGCAAGTACATGTCTGTGCGATTTGGCAACGTGCTCGGTTCTCGCGGAAGTGTGTTGACTTCGTTTCGTGATCAAATTGCCAATGGTGGCCCACTTACGGTGACACACCGTGGAGTCACTCGCTTTTTCATGACCATCTCAGAAGCCGTTCAACTTGTCATTCAGGCTGGCGCAATCGGTAAATCTGGCGAAGCACTTGTGTTGGATATGGGTACCCCTGTAAGCATCTTCGACGTTGCAAAACAACTGGTAGCCAACTCTGGAAAAGCCATTGACATTGAAATTGTTGGCCTACGCGCGGGCGAAAAGGTTCATGAAGAATTGTTTGGCGACGGTGAAACCGATGTTCGCCCTGCACATCCCCTGATCTCTCATGTTGTCGTGCCACCGATTACCACAGCAGCAGTGCAAGCACTGCCTAATGATGCACGTCAGACAATGATTGATCTTGCTTCCTCGTAGAAGCCACCGATACCGAGATGAAAATGAGCCACAAAAAGTGGTTTCCGATGATAAAGCTTTCCTGAGTCGCCATTGCTAGAAAGAAGTACATATAGGCAATTGGCCACGCATCAAATATCGAACGTGAACCAATCGGCGCAACACGATATGTTGCCCACAGCACGGCACCGACAAATAGCACAACGGCCACAACACCACCACCAAGCAGCAGATCGAGATAAGCATTGTGCGACCAATTCGTACCCTCTACCGTCCACCACAGATCCATGCGCATAAATGCCCACGAACGCCACGCCGACAACCAGCCCCAACCCGCAAACGGGCGCTCTAGGAAGCCATTCCAGCTGTACTTCCAGATCTCGCTTCGGCCATTGAACGACACCGTTTCACCGAACAAACTGAGAATCTTCGATTGAAATGCAATGGAGAGCCAAGAAATCACGACTACTGCGGCCACAAACGCCGCGACTGCATAACGCTGCAGAATCTGTAATCGAAACAATTGCCAGAACACAATAACTGCGCTAAAGGCAATGAGTCCACCAAATGGTGTATTCGATTCTGTGCGAACCGCCATCACCAGACCAAAGATCACGACGTCTACGAGTACAAAGAGTTTGATTGCTCGAAACGGTTCTTCTGTATTACGCAACACCATGATGAATAATGTTGCGGCAGCAATCACACTTACCATTGCTACGGGGGCTAACGAATTTCGGTTGAAGTAAATTCCTACCCAGAAACCCTCAATACTTCTTGCATTCTCCCAATCTTGAGCAATTGCAAAACGCGAAAGAATAAGACCAGGTTGCATCGCCACAACAATGAGTACGAGTTTCTCACGAAGAGAAAAACGTTGTGCAACATACACCCCACTAATAAAGGTGGCCGTCAATGACACTGCTTCAACGGCGGTGTGTTGACCATTCGTGGCCCACATTGACGAAGCAAGAAACCACACGCATAGTGCTGCGAATAGTCCAAGTGGGCCTTGAAGATCTGACCGCGAATATTTCTGTCGTGCAGCCATCATCATCGCGGGAATTTGGAATGCGATATATGTTGCAAGTTGAGGAGCAAGCGCCACTTTCGATGTTTGTTTTTCACTCTCGAACCACATTGACAACACCGGGCCCTGAGTAAGCACAAACAACAAGCACGAAACGTACCCGTATTCAACCCATCGGAATACTGTCTGCTGCCCGCCTTGTTGTATTTGCATTACACCACAATCTACTTCGTCGAAAAATCCCTTCAGTTACAGCCGTTTGGGACATGGGTATGCTGAATGTGTGTCAACTGAGAGCGACGACCGAGACGAGTTAATCAAAGAGTTGCTTGCTGAAGCACACGGTTTGCGAATGAAGAACGAGCAAATCAGCATGTATACCGAGAGCAAAATCGCTGAACTGATCAAAATCCAGCGAGAGCTTTCCACCATTCGAGACGGATTTGAAACCGTCGTTCAGCAACGCAACGACCTTGAAGGCTCGCTTGCAACGGCGACAACCGAGCTCGAACACCTTGGGGTCATCTATGCAGCAATGACCGAACAACGCGACCGACTTCGCAATCGAGTAAGCGAGGTTGAAACATCGCGCGCGTATCGAATAGGCAATCGCTTTATTCGGTTTATTCCTTTTCTGAAGGAAAAGGCTCCGCCCTCCCAATGAAGCAGTACCCGATCATCATCAACGTTCGCGATCGCGTCAGCCACCTCAAACTTCTTGTGGCGTGGTTGGAATCTCAAGGACAAGAGAACATTTGGCTGTGCGACAACGCGAGTACTTATCCACCGCTTGTTGAGTATCTCTCAGCGTCACCACATCACGTGCGCTACAACGACATCAATCTTGGCCATCGCGCTCCATGGCTCAGTGGGCTTGTATTTGAACTTGGCCACGACACACCCTTCATCGTTACTGATCCCGATGTCGTGCCAAGCGAAGACTGTCCGAGTGATGTATTTGATGTGTTTGAACGGGCATTAAATACCCATCGTGACATCGACAAAGTTGGTTTCTCGTTGCGCATCGATGACCTGCCGTCGCATTATGCGCACGCCGACGCAGTAGTGAAGTGGGAAACCCAGTGGTGGCGTGATGAGCGATTC
>JAURJB010000080.1 GCA_030832455.1 Acidimicrobiales bacterium | reverse complement strand
AAGTAGCGAGACTGAAAAATTGATGCCGTTGCAACGAAAACATTGGTGAGCACGGCAACAGTAATTTGCATCCACAATCGATCGCGATGAATGTGCGTCTCAACATCGGTGTGGTGGATTTGTTCTTCGTGAAGAGCAAGAAAGCGTGTGGTTTCGGGCAGCGATCGGGTTAGGACATACGCAACGGCAAGCCATCCAATACCAATCAGATATACAAGTCTCCATGAGGTGTCCGAAATACCAGCGAGTGGGATCGCGCCGACTGCTGATCCCGCTCCGACTCCACTTCCTACAGCCAAGATGCTGAGCGCCCATGCACGTGTGTTTGTGCCCATCTCTTCGGTGGCAAACACCAACACAAAAACGGTGAGTGAAATACCGAGTGGTCGTCCAACAGTTTGTGTTGCAACCAACACGGCAAACGATGGCGCGAATGCACCAAGTGAAATAACTAATGGCGCCAGCCAGGCAAGACTGATGATGATTTTGCGGCGACCAATTCGGTCGGCAAGTGCTGCAAGTGGAATGGCAATGACCACACCCCAACGAACGATGGCTGCGGCCAAACCCTGGCCTTGTTCGGAGATGTTGAACTCACTCGATGCGTAGGCAACCGTTTGGGTGAACACCGTGTTGACATAGGCGGCAGGAAGGGACGCAAGCCACAACAGTTTGAGTACCGTTTTTTGTCGACTGGTCAGTGGTTCGGGCGCGGCAAAACCCCATATTTGGCGCAATTTTGGCGAGTGGGTACGACTTGTTGCCACTGCGCGAGCATACTGATTGCGTCATGCAGATTGTCGTTGAGCACTCCGAAGCGCTTCAGGGCGAAGTGCAGGTGCCGGGGGCCAAGAACTCGGTTCTCAAGCTGATGGCGGTGACACTGCTCGCCGAGGGCGAATACCGTTTGACCAACGTTCCCGACATTGCCGATGTCGACACCATGTGCGACCTATTGCGTGCATTGGGAGTCACATCGCAGCGTGTCAATACACACGAACTCGTTCTGGTGAACACGGGAAACATCACCCCAGTCGCGCCGTTTGAACAAGTTGATCGCATTCGGGCTTCAATCAATATCCTTGGCCCACTGCTTGGACGTTATGGCAGTGCCGACATTGCAATGCCTGGCGGTGATGATTTTGGATCGCGTCCGATTGATTTGCACGTGATGGGCCTAGAAGCAATGGGCGCGAGGTTTACACTGAACCGAGAAGGTGTGCAAGCAACAGCGCGACAGTTGCATGGAGCACATATTGAATTGAAGTTTCCCAGTGTTGGAGCTACAGAAAACATTTTGACTGCTGCGGTGCTTGCGCATGGTGTGACAAGCATTGACAATGCAGCCCGCGAGCCAGAAATTGTTGACTTGTGCAACATGCTCGTAGACATGGGTGCGCAGATTTCGGGAATCGGAACAGATCATTTAGTAATTACTGGGGTACAGCCAGAACAGTTGCACGCCACCGATCACGAAGTGGTGAATGATCGCGTGCAGGCAGCAACGTATATGTCTGCAGTTGCAGTAACTCGCGGAAATGTGTTTGTGCGCGGAGCACGCGCTGAGCACATGGAGATGTTGATCAATCGCTTTTCTGAAATGGGAGTAATGATTACTCCGCAACACGATGGGTTGCAGGTTTCGTGTAATCAGCGACTGCACGCAATCGATTTTGCAACGTTGCCGTATCCGGGAATCGCTACTGACTACAAACCATTGTTGGTCGGCATGCTTGCCGTTTCAAGTGGAACCGGAATTGCAACTGAGAATCTGTACCCAGGGCGCTTTAGGTATGTCGATGAGTTAATGAAGCTTGGCGCAGATGTTCGGATTGATGGCCATCATGCAGTGGTGCGTGGAGTCGAACAGTTGGTGGGTGCACCAGTGAATGCTCCAGATATTCGGGCTGGGGCAGCGCTTGTTGTTGCTGGTTTAGTGGCAACGGGTAAAACAACTGTGAGCGACATCCATCACATTGATCGCGGATACGACGACCTTGTCGGGAAACTGGCAGGTATTGGGGCTCGGATTAGTCGCCAGTAGTAGGGCTGGACTCGTGTAATGAGGCCGCTTGTGCTTCGCGGGAGGCAGCAATCTTTTCCGCCCTTCGAGTTGCTCGCCATAACACGAGCACGATGAGGAGAATTGGTCCTGCAACGAGCAGGATTTCATCCCAACCACCTTGGTGAGCAAGCACCCCCGTATCGTAGAGGGTTGAAGATGAATTGGAGAATTCGGTGAGCATGTTGCAACAGGTAGAAGAGACCATTGAAGTGATTCGTCCAGCTCTGCAGGCCGACGGTGGCGACATTGTGCTGAAAGAAGTTGATGAAGCAACTGGAATTGTCAAAGTGACACTTGTTGGCGCGTGCGGAACATGCCCTGCTTCTGATCAAACCTTGAAAGCTGGAATCGAACGCATCATGCGCGATCGTGTTGACGGTGTAACCGAGGTTGTGGCGGTTTAACGCGTGACCCTACGCATTACCGATCCGACACAGCTGTTTGATCTTGCTGTTTCAGGTGACCGTGGTGCGCTTGCTCGTCTGTTGTCGTTGATCGAACGCGGTGGAGAAGAAGCGCGAACCATCGCGCGTCTGACGTACCCAAAAAGCGGAAGCGGGTACACGGTGGGTATCACTGGTGCGCCAGGTGCAGGAAAAAGCACACTCACAAGTGCAACCATTGGCCACTTACGCGCACAAGATCTCAAAGTTGCGGTGCTCGCCATCGATCCATCATCGCCGTTTACGGGTGGTGCGATTCTTGGTGATCGTGTGCGCATGCAAGACCATGCCACCGATACGGGCGTGTTCATTCGCAGCATGGCTACACGTGGTCACCTTGGTGGATTGTCTCTTGCAACAAGCGAGGCAATTCATTTACTTGACGCCGTTGGGTGTCCGTGGATATTGGTAGAGACTGTCGGTGTTGGCCAGGTTGAAGTTGAGATTGCCGGCAAGGCCGACACCACGATTGTTGTGGTGAATCCGGGCTGGGGCGATTCGGTGCAAGCCAACAAAGCTGGACTCATGGAAATCGCTGACATCTTTGTGATTAACAAAGCCGACCGCAAAGGCGCAGATGAAACCCGTCGCGACTTAGAACAAATGCTTGATTTGTCCGACATTGCTCACGATGATTGGCGTCCACCGATTCTGCAAACGTCTGCAGTGTCGGGAGAAGGTGTTTCCGAACTGTGGGACACGGTGCTGAAGCATCGTGAATTTATGTCTGCAAGTGGCAACCTTGCCCAACGCAGGGCGTTTC
>JAURJB010000007.1 GCA_030832455.1 Acidimicrobiales bacterium | reverse complement strand
AACCGTGCTGTACGCAAGAACCTTTTTGATGTCGTTCTGGGCAACTGCAATCGATGCTGCGAACAGTGCCGTCGCTGCACCAATTGTTGCGATGATCATCGGTGCCCACTCATACGACGCATGCAAAACAGGACTCATGCGCGTCATCAAAAACACGCCAGAGGTCACCATGGTTGCTGCGTGAATCAGTGCCGAAACCGGAGTCGGACCTTCCATTGCGTCGGGCAACCACAAATACAGCGGAAGCTGTGCGCTCTTGCCGCACGCACCCACAAACAACAGCAAGGCAATTGCGGTTGCGGTTACTTGGGCGATTACACCCGTATGTGCTGCCTCGTTAATTGACTCGTACGAAACCGAGCCAATCGTGCTGAAGGCCAAAAACATTGCCGTCATCACACCAAAGTCGCCGATTCGGTTGGTGACAAAGGCCTTCTTACCAGCAACTGCCGCACTGTCGCGCGTGTGCCAGAACGAAATCAAGAAGTACGAGCATGCACCCACGCCTTCCCAGCCAAGGAAGGTAACTAACAGGTTTTCACCCAGAACCAACATCAGCATCGAGAACACGAACAGATTGAGGTACAAGAAGAATTTGGAGAACTTAGGGTCGCCATGCATGTAACCAATGGCATACAGATGAATCAGTGATCCAATTCCTGTGATGAACAACGCCATGGTGATGGACAATGGGTCTGCGAGCAATGCAACGTCGATCTGCAACTCACCGACAGGGATCCATGAGAACAACCTGACAACTTGGTGGCGATCTTCTTCACCGCGCGATAACAAGTCGAAGTACACACTCACCGCAACGATGAACGAAGCAAACGGCATGGCGGCAGCCAGCCAGCCTGATTTTGGTTCGCCCAAACGGCGACCAAACACCATGATGACCATCGCACCAAACAGCGGAAACGCCGGCAGCAACCACAACATGTCTGTCATTACTACCCCTTCAGTTCCGCAAGATCATCGACGTTGATACCGCTGCGGCGTCGCATGATGGAAACAATGATTCCGAGTCCCACTACAACTTCTGCGGCAGCAACCACCATCACGAAAAACACGATGGCTTGACCATTGATATCGGCCATCGCACGTCCGAGGGATACAAACGTGAGGTTGACCGCATTCAACATAAGTTCAATACACATGAACATGACGAGTGGATTACGACGAACCAACACTCCCATAGCGCCAATGGTGAACAGCACGGACGCCAGTACGAGATACCACGTGGTTGTTGGAGCGATCACTAATGACAACATCAGGCAAGACCCTTACCCGTACGACGGCGGGCCAACATCACGGTTCCGACAACCGCTACCACCAACAACACAGAGGTGATTTCGAAAGCAAATACATAGTCCGAAAAGATTGAGTTCGCGAGTTGTTGAATATTGGCATCTGGATTGTCTCCAGCAACTGGGCTTGCAATTCCGTCACCACGTGCACGCAACACATCGGCACTGCTGACCACCGCTGCCGACAACAAACCCACCATGCCGATTCCAACCAGGGCCGCAATCCAACGCTGTGATGCAAGCGGCTCAACCCGCAAATCTTCTGCTTTATCGACCCCAAGCAACATGATGACGAAGAGGAACAAGATGACGATTGCGCCTGCGTAGACAATCACTTGCACAGCAGCAAGGAACTCTGCACTTTGGGCAACAAACAACACAGCAACACCGAACAGCGTCAACACCAAACTCAGCGCGGCGTGAACTGGATGCTTGCGAAAAATGACGCCAAGCGCACCGACAAGCACCATGATGGAAGCGCAGGTAAAGACAAACAGTTCCATTTAGTCGTCACTCTTTTCGGGAGCACGAACGCCATAACCAAGTTCGCCGCTCCAACCAACAACTCCGTTGAACGATGCATCGCCTGAAGGTGCGGTAGCCCGCATCCACGCCGAGGTATTCACATCTTCACCCGGACGCCAGTCTTCCCACGGCAGATGCTGCGGCTTGCCATCGTCACCCACCAATAGTTCGGCTTTGGTGTAGATGGCGTCTTGGCGATTCGTGAATGAAAACTCGAACAGTTTTGATTCGGTAATTGCCTCAGTTGGGCATGCCTCAACACACAAGTCGCAGTGGATGCAACGCAGATAGTTGATCTCGTAAATCCAGCCAAATCGTTCGCCTGGTGACGTTGGGTTCTCTGGATTGTTGTCTGCGCCACGAACGTGAATGCACTTTGCCGGACACACAGCTGCACACAACTCACAGCCGATGCACTTTTCCATGCCATCTTCATAACGATTCAACACATGACGGCCGTGCAACCGCTCTGGCTTTGGAATCTTTTCGTCCATCAGCTCGGCACGCTTGCTCACGTCGCCTGTCTTCGACTTCTTCAACGCACGACGACGTACTCGGCCGCCCGAGTATTGAGTTGTGACCTGATTTTTTCCACCGCGTTGACGCGCAGTGATCAAGAATCCACCGAAATAGCCCATTAGAACATCGACCCTTCAGCCTCGCGTTGCTTCGCGCTCACACTAAACGAACGTTGCAACAATGCGTAACACACGACGAGCACAAGCACCGATACACCCGTAACAACGATTGTGTTCCAACCTTCATTGCGACCAAGGCGTTGTGCCGACAACAACATGAACCAACCCAGTGAGGCAGGAATCAGAATCTTCCATCCAAAGTTCATTAACTGGTCGTAGCGGAACCGTGGAAGCGTTGCACGTAGCCACACGTAGGTGTACAGGAACACCAATGTTTTCAGCAGCAACCACACTGTTCCTTCAAGATCATTTGGAATCAGCGGTATATCCAACACAGTGTTTCCAAATGCGATCGGCTGTGGGCCGCCAAAGAATAACGTCACCATCAATGCACTCATCGTCACGGTATTCATGAACTCTGCAAGAAAGAACAATGAGAATCGAATTGATGAATACTCCGTGTTAAATCCACCCACCAATTCTTGTTCGGCTTCTACTAAGTCAAACGGTGGGCGATTAAGTTCGGCTGTTGCAGCAATAAAGAAAATGATGAACGGAACAACTCCGGTGGTTACCACGTTCCAATTGCCAATTGATGACTGCGACTCAACGATGCCACTGGTTGAGAGTGTGTTTGATACCAAAATCACAGCACCCAGTGAAAGACCAAGCGCTGCTTCGTAACTGACCATCTGCGCCGAAGCACGAACTGAGCCAAGTAGTGGATATTTTGAACCACTTGACCAACCTGCCAGCATGATTCCATAAACGGCAATCGCGGAGATTGCAAGCGCAAACAAAACTCCCATGGATGGATCAGCAAGCTGAATCCGTGTCTCCTGGCCAAACCACGTAACGATGCCGTTGTTGCCATCTCGGAAGTCTCCACCCAATGGAATAATTGCAAACGACAAAAACGCAGGGACGAAGGACAGGAACGGCGCGATCTTAAAAACAAATGGATCGGCGCGATCAGGAACAAGATCTTCTTTAAAGAACAATTTGATTCCATCGGCAAGGGTTTGCAGCAATCCAAATGGTCCCGCCTTGTTTGGCCCGATGCGGTTACCCATTCCGGCAACGACCTTGCGCTCAAACCACACCATCAACATGGTGGCAACAAGGCCGGTAACAAAGACCACAAGCACTTTGAGGATGACGATGAACAGTGGAGCCCACAGCACATCGCCCTTCAACAAGGGATCTATTGCTAGCAATGAAATCACGACAACTTCTCGATTCGAACATCAACAACAGTTGCGTTCACATCAAACATCTCTCGGGCATCATTGCCAGGCTGGTTAAACGGCAACCATGCTGTTCCGCGCAACACATCTTCAGATGTTGAAACCGGAAGTACCACGGTTGCTTTCTCGCCAATTACTTGAACATGTGCGCCTGCCTGAACACCAATCCGGTCAAGATCAAGTGGATGTACAACGACAGTTGCGCCTATAGCAAGCGTTACAAGCGATGGGCTCTTGGCGGTTGAGATTCCGCTGTCGTACAACTTTCGGAACGACACGATTCGATAGTCATATGAATTGCGATCATTGGCTGGTGCTTCGGCGCGGTTCAGCGTGATCGGTGTTAGACGATTCATGACCACGCCATCGTGACGCAGAGCCTTCGTGTCTGCTGCTGGAGCAAACTGTGCAACGGTTTTTGCAAGTTTCGCGGTGACATCTTCAACCGATCCAAGACCGAGATCTTTGCCAAGTGCAGATGCAAGTTCGACCGCAATCATCCAGTCGGGTCGTGCAGTGCCAGCAGGAGTGATCTTCTGGGCAATATTGCTGATGCGGCCTTCAAGGTTGGTGGTCGTGCCGTTCTTCTCACCGTACGCAGCAGCCGGCAACACCACATCGGCTTGCGAAGTTGACGGTGTCATAAACGTGTCAATCGAAATGATGTTGCGCGCACCTGCAAGTCCGCGACGTGCAAGATCTGCATCGGGTACATCGCTCAATGGGTCTGAACCAAGCAAGACCAATGTGTCAATTTTGCCTGCAGCAGCAAGCGCCAAAATCTCTGCTGTGTCTGCTGCGCCGCGTTGCGGGGTGAGTCCGGCAGTAATCGCGCCGCGCACGTTGCCTCGTCGCAACACCGGCAACACCTTTGCCTGCGGTGCAACGTGCAAAATTTCGGCAAGTGCAAGCACCACTGATTCGGCGCTTTCTGCCAAGTTCATTCGACCAACCACAACTGAAACGGTTCCCGAACCAATTTGCTTGAGAATGCTTTGGTCAAGACCAGCGCGAATTGTGGAAGCAGCTTTACCAGGCTCGACCATTACTGACTTCCACGCACTCGGTGTGAGTCCGGTTGGTCGCGAAGTGATTTCCACCACTTTCGCCTTGCGCTTTTGAGCAACATCGCGAATACGTAGATGAAGCACAGGCAATTCTTCTTTGAGATCCGGTGCGAGCAGGATGATGGTCTGTGCCGCCATGGCCTCATCAATCGTTGCTTGTGCAAGCGAGAACACTTCAGCCGGCAAACCATCAGCCAACTGAGCATCCCGTTGATCAACGCCAATCGCATCGGCTAGTTGCGCCCATGCAAATGCATCTTCGTTTGTTCCACGAGCACCACCGATGATCGCAACCGACTCTGGTGAAGTCGCAAGTGATGTGCGAATCATTCGTGCAGCAGTTTCGAGAGCCGACGACCACGTGGTTGCCACATGATTGCCGTGTGCGTCCTTGAGATACGGAGTGGACAATCGATCTTCGGAGTTAATCGCTTCAAAATTGAAACGGCCCTTATCGCACAGCCAACCCCAGTTCACAGGGTCGATATCAACACCTTGATAGCGCACCAACTCGTCGCGACTACTTTGCACCACTGTGCGACAGCCAACCGAGCATGTTGTGCAGGTGCTTTCCACCTGGTCTAAGTCCCATGGACGCGCCTTGAAGCGATACGGCTTCGCGGTCAGTGCGCCAACTGGGCAAATCTGCACCGTGTTGCCTGAGAAATAGCTGCTGAATGGCTCGTCAGGGAACGTCATCACCTGAGTGTTGTTGCCACGACTGGTAAATGAGATCAGTGCATCGCCTGCTACTTCATCGGCAAAGCGAGTGCATCGATCGCACAGAATGCACCGCTCACGATCAAGAAACACATTGTCGCTGATGGCAATTGGCTTTTCGTAGTGACGCTTTTCTTCTACATAACGACTTTCACCAGGACCATGGCTGAATGCCTGGTCTTGCAACGGGCATTCGCCACCTTTATCGCACACGGGGCAGTCAAGCGGGTGATTAGCAAGCAGCAATTCGAGCACGCCTTCTTGTGCTTTCTTTACTTGCTCAGTTTCGGTGCGCACAACCTGTCCTTCAGCAACTGGTGTCATGCACGACACCACCATCATCGGGCCACGTGGTCCTTCAACTTCAACTAAACACTGACGGCACATACCTGCAGGCGCCATGCGGGGGTGATAACAAAAGCGAGGAATGAACTCGTTTGCTTTGTCGGCAGCCGCAATAATCAGGTCGCCTTTGCGTGCGGACACCGACTTTCCGTTAATGGTGAGGCTCACCGCGTTTGGATCGACATGTGTTGTGTTCGTTGGATCAACAGTGGTCATTGCGCTACTCCAACGGCAGTAACAGGAATCGTTATGCGCTTCGTAACACGCGCCTCAAATTCGCTTCGGAATAATGTGAGCGCCGAGTGAATTGGCGCATATGCAGAAGGCCCAACGAAACAAATCGTGGTCATCTTGTATGGGAATGGAACTGCTGCAAGACCTAATGCTTCATTCGATGCATGCGGGAAATCGCCCGGACAAATGCTGGTTCCCACTTCGATTAACTGTTGCAAGTCGGCGTCTGTGCCTGTGCCATTGACAACGCGAGTAAGGATTCGCTCCAACCATGTGCCACCTTCGCGGCATGGCGTGCATTTGCCACATGATTCGTGTGCATAGAAATGTGTCAGCGTGAGTGCAGCAGCAGGAATGTCTGTGGTTTCGTCCATCACCATGATGGCTCCCGATCCAAGCATTGAACCCGCTGGCCCTACTTGGCTTGCTTCAAACGGAAGATCTAATTGATCTGGAGTGAACCATGGCGCAGAGCCGCCACCTGGAACAAACGCTTTAAGTGAGTTGCCGTTACGAATGCCGCCACAGAACTCTTCGCCGTACAACAAGTCGCGGAAGGTGGTGATGCCGTTAATGATTTCGTACACGCCAGGACGCTTGACATGCCCAGACACTGCAACCATTCGTGTACCTGGCGATGTTTTTGTTCCGATCGCCGTGTACGCCTCGACACCGTTGTTAATTAGCCATGGCAAGTTAGCCAACGTCTCTACGTTGTTAACGATGGTTGGCTGCCCGTATAGACCATTTGCTGCAGGAAAGAATGGCGGCTTCAAACGTGGCATTCCGCGGTTGCCTTCAAGGCTTTCGATCAATGCTGTTTCTTCGCCAACGACATAAGCGCCTGCTCCCCAGTGCAACACGATGTCGACTGAGAATTTAGAACCCAAAACATTTTTGCCAACATAGCCAGCGGCATACGCCTCGTTAAGTGCAGTCGCTACGCGCTCTTGTGCAAGTGCCATCTCGCCACGGATGTAGAGGAAGCATTGCGACAAGCCGGCTGCGTAACACGCGATCAAGCAGCCTTCAATCAGCTGATGTGGGTCGCGTTCCATGAGCAGGCGATCTTTGTATGTGCCTGGTTCGCTTTCATCACCATTAACTACCAAGTAGCGAGGCCACACATTCTGTGGCGTCAGCCCCCACTTTGTGCCGGCTGGAAACCCTGCACCACCGCGACCAAGAACCGTTGCGCCTTTCACTTCGTCGTGTACTTCGGCTGCTGGTTTCGACAATGCTTTACGAATTGCGGTGTAACCATCTGTGGCCAAGTACCGATCGATAGTGAACGAATCGGTGTACTCAAAGCGCGATGTCACCACCTTTGGACGATCGCCGGCAACAAATCCTGGTGCGTGTGGGTATGAACTCATAATGCTGGCTTCCCATCAAGCCACGCTGGGCCTTCGGTGACATCTTCTGGCGCTACTGCACCAACACCTTTGTCTGCAGGAATCCGCTGGCGCACTTTTGCCAACACACCATGCTGCGGGATCTCATCGGCGAGTTTTCCTGCGCGCAGATCATCGATCAACGAGTCGAAGTCGGCTGGTGTAACACGGAAGCGATAGCGGTAGTTCACTTGCAACGTAGGTGCCTCGGTGCATGCTGCTTGGCACTCGGCATGAGCAAGTGTGAACATTCCATCATCAGTGGTTCCGCCTGCTTTCACACCAAGTTTATGCTCGGCATGATGCATGAGTTCGCCTGCACCCATCAATGCACACGACATGGTGCCGCACATATTGATGAGGTACTTGCCCACTGGCTCGAAGCGAAACATCTCGTAGAACGTTGCGGTTCCATATACCTCGGCTGAGGTGACGCCCACCAGTTCTCCAAGCTGCACCATTGCTTCACGAGTGATGTAGCCGTTTTGTTCTTGTGACAAATGAAGTAACGGAATAAGCGCAGATTTTGCTCGTGGATAACGAGCAATGATCTCTTTAGCAATGACCACATTGGCATCGGTTAAACGGCTCATCGGTCCACCTCGCCAAGCACTGGGTCAACAGAAGAAATGACAGCAACGGCATCTGCAACCAAACCACCGCGCATCATGTGCGGCAACGCTTGCACATTGACAAACGATGGGGCGCGAACGTGCATGCGATATGGAGTTGGTGAGCCATCACTTGCGATGTAGCAACCCACTTCACCGCGAGGGCTTTCGATGGCCACATACACTTCACCTTCAGGAACTTTGAAACCTTCGGTGAAAATCTTGAAGTGGTGAATGAGTGCTTCCATTGACTCATCAATACGAGCACGTGGTGGTGGTGTCACCTTCTTGTCTTGAATACGGAAGTCGCCACGTGGAACACGATCAAGAATTTGCCGCACGATACGCATGGACTCACGAATCTCATTGAGGCGAATTGCGTAGCGATCAAATGCATCGCCATAACTACCCACAATGACATCAAACTCCAGCTGGTCGTAATGCATGTATGGCATGTCACGACGCAAGTCCCATGCCAAGCCCGTGCTGCGCAGAATTGGACCGGTTGCACCCAATGCAATTGCTTCGGCCTGAGTAATTACACCCACACCTTGCAAACGCTCACGCCAAATTGGTTGATTCGTCATCAACACGTCGTATTCGCCCAATCGATCTGGCAACATGTCGAGAATTGACATCACATCATCGCGCCATCCTGCAGGTAGATCGGTCGCAACGCCACCCGGACGGATGTAGTTGTGATTCATCCGCAAGCCTGTGACTTTTTGGAAAAAGCGCAACACCACTTCGCGTTCGCGCCATCCATACAACATCATGGAAACGGCACCGATATCCATACCATTTGTTGCCATAAACAACAAGTGGCTACTCATGCGATTGAGTTCGGACATCAACATTCGGATCCACACCGCACGTTCGGGGATCTCGCCATCAATTCCCAACAACTTCTCGGTGGCCATGCTGAACACCAACTCGCTATTGAGTGGCGACAAGTAGTCCATGCGCGTCACGTTTGTTCCACCCTGCATAAAGGTGAGTGACTCTCCGGTCTTTTCCATGCCGGTATGCAAATAGCCAATGATCGGTTTGCAGCGGAGCACTGTTTCACCCTTAAGTTCCAGCATTAATCGCAACACACCGTGAGTGCTTGGGTGCTGAGGACCCATGTTGATGATCATGGTCTGATCTTCGCCCGGATCGGCTTCCACCTCGGCGAGAAGCGCAGCATCTGCTTCGCTCATACGCAACACTGCACCAACTTCGCGCATTACTTCTTTTGCGGTCAACTCAGAGCGCGAGCGCAACTCTTGGTTACCTTCATTCGTGCCTGCTGCCGCAGAAACAACGGTTTCAGTTTCGCGCGGGGTCATGAAGCCGCTCCCTTGAACTGCACCGGGATACGTCCTTGCGCATAGTCCTTGCGCAGTGGGTGTCCTTGCCAGTCTTCTGGCATCAAAATTCTTGTGAGGTCTGGGTGTCCGGTAAAGGAAATACCGAACATGTCGAACACTTCACGCTCCATGGCTTCTGTTCCGGGGTACAAATCGAACAGCGAGTTGATCTGCGGGTCAGACTCGCCAACCTGAACACGCACTCGCAAACGCTCGCGCTTGCTCAGTGACAGCAGATTCACCACAATCTCAAACCGTTCCGGCTGAATTGACTCGGGCAACGAGCGTGCTGCGTGAGTCAAAAAATCTACCGCTGTCAGATCAGCACACATTTCGAATCCGTCATCAACCAACTTTTTCATAGTTGACACGTACGAAGACTTCGGAACAAAAAGCACCGCCTGTCCGCGCGAGTCTCCGAGCAAACAGCCGTGCAAAGTCGCAGATGTGACGGGATCGTGGGTGCTCATGGTAATTAACGCGACCCTAGAACGACAGGCGTAGTGATCCCTGCAGGAATTTCTTGAATGTGAACGTTTGCGCCTGCACCACTAGCTGTGCGACGACGCATGATTTCGCCATCTTCAATCAGTTGGTGCAATGTTTCGATTGCGTGGATCAACGTTTCTGGTGTTGGAGGGCAACCAGGTGCATACACATCGACTGGTACAACTTGATCGACACCCTGCACGATTGCGTAGTTGTTGAACATGCCGCCGCTGCTCGCACATACTCCCATGCTGATCACCCATTTAGGTTCCATCATTTGGTCGTAGACCTGGCGCAATACTGGAGCCATTTTCTGGCTCACACGACCCGCAACGATCATGATGTCAGCCTGGCGAGGTGAAGCTCGAAACACTTCCATGCCAAAGCGCGCAATGTCGTAGTGAGGAGCTCCTGTGCCCATCATTTCAATCGCGCAGCATGCAAGACCAAACGTTGCGCCCCAGCTCGAGCGCGAACGCGACCATTTCACTAAGTCTTCAATTCGACCCGTTAAAAAGTTGTGATCGATTCCTTCAAGGCCATCGTCCAGTACGTTGCGAACGACACCCATTAGGCAGCTGCTCCTTCATTGCGACCTTCAAAACCAACACGACGAATCGTGCTGTTTGCGGTTCGCAAATGTGACTTCATCGGGTTGTTCTGGTCATCATCAAGACGAACTGCCTTCTTGATCGGGCCCCAATCAAGTGCACCTCGCGCAACCGCATACACAAATGCCACGAAAAACACTGCACTAAACGCCAGCATTTCGAAGAACGCATACGCACCGAGCGAGCCATGCGCAACCGCATATGGATAGACAAAGATGATTTCAATATCAAACATGATGAACAACATCGCAATGATGTAGAAACTGACGGGGAATCTTTCTGGAGCCTCACGGCTTGGAACAATCCCACACTCATACGGTGCTGATTTTGCGGTATTTGGTCGTCGAGGTGCCAGCAGTTTGGATGCAACAAGACTGATTGCACCGAACAGAACGGCAAGTGTGGCCAACACCACGATCGGTAGGTACTGGCCCACGGTTGCCTTTATGCCTTAACGAGCGTGTTGTCCTCCGCAAGATTCTCGCGCAGTGCAAGATCTCGACGGTGAAGCAACCAGCACAGGATTGCAAAAATCAATCCTGACCCAAAGGTGATGAAAATTGCAGGCTGACGCTTGGCACCAAGATCGCGCACCATATATACGTAGCGATGTTCTTGGGTTTCGTCTGCAACTGCGCGTGCCGGTGCACGACCTGGCTCGGTTCGTTGCGGCACTACCGGAACCACTTCTACTAACGCATATCTCGGCTTATGGAAGAAGGCAACAAAGTCGAGCGCATCGTTGATCTTTGGATAGCGCTCGCCTCCGCGATCAAACACAGCAACGCTCAGATAGTCACCAGCGGCAAACTCTTCGGCTTCAATTTGCAGAATTGCATCTGATGATGCAATTGCTTGTCCGCGTTGAGGATCAGACTCCGAAAGCAATCTCCAACCTTCTTCTTGCAATTTGGCAGATGCTGCTTCAGCCTTCTGAGCAGGAACTGAACCTTCTGCTATCGGTCCATCCAAAATGCCAGCGCTCGTAAGCAACTCGGCATCTCGAATAATCGTTGTTGGATCAGCAGGTTTCCACGATGGTTCTGGGCCTTTCAGACCAATTCCGTATGTCCACCACACCGCTCCCATGAGCGTCATCCAACCAAACAAGGCCGACAAAATAATAAGGAAGCCAAGGCGAGCACCAAGGTTGGTTCCTACGACTAGGTAGCTACCACCAATCAGTACAACAACCATCGCAAGAACTGAAACGATTCCACGTATTCCTGGTTCCCATGCAATTGCTAGCAACGTTGACAACATCTAGAGACCCCGCACGTAATCGACAATGGCATTGATTTGCTCATCGGTAAGCATGGCTCCGAAACCTGGCATGCGACCGCCGCCTTGGCCTTGTTCGCCATAGCGCTTGCCATATTCACTTCCACCCTTGATGAAATTGATCATGTCCTCTTTAACAGGGAACTGACGAACTGCAGAGCCTCCCGTGAGGTTTGGCCCGAATGCTCCACCACCCGTGATCTGCGGATCGCCGTATGACCAACCTTTTGTGTGACAACGTGCGCATGAGTACGTGCCGCCACCCAAGTCAAGGTTGAACAACGCTTCACCGTACGATGCGTAGGTACCAGCAGCAACAAGACGATTTGCTTCGGCAGAAATCTCATCTTGTTTATCTGTTGGCAGGTGTCCACCATCGCAGATACGAGCATCAGCATCGGGTACCGTGCAATTTTCACGCGGAATTTGAATGCTCTTCAAATATGCGATCACGGTTTCAATTTGTTGTTCGTTCATTGGTCCACCACCAACGATGCCCCACGGCGACATCGGCGAGAACGGGCGACCGTATTCAAGAATGAAACGTACTTCGCTTTCGCTGAATCGATAGTAAATCGTGTTCAATGCAGGAGCCTTCCAGCTCACTTCACGAACTTCTCCAGTTTTTGCATCAGTAAGCGCGTAGACCGCGGCACCACCAACACCGCTGGAACCACCATGGCAACCGGCGCAGTTGAAACCACCATTTGCCGTTACGTCATACAAATTGCCGCCCCAACGTTCGAAGCGGTGATCCCATCCACGAATCGCACCTTCTTGCCGACCTGGTTCAAGGATCCAATATGCAGGAAGTGCAAGCGTGATGATTGCCAAGAACAAAATGCCGATTAATTGAGTGCGCTCAATCTTCTTGCCTTCAAGGACCTCATCGTCGTAATACGGTTTGCGGTTTGCTGCAAGCTTGATTTCAGAACCGATTTCCGCACGGCTCCTTTTGATGTTGAAGATTCCATACAACAACCATCCCAAGACAGCCGAAATAAGAATGAACCACGCAATATTTGTCGTGATGTCAGCGACCATTAGTGCGAACCTCCACCCACGCAGTGCGGGCCTTCAGCTTCTTGACCCGTAGTGTTCGTTCCAATTGGCGGACCACCAAACACGGTTCCGGTATCAATTACCACGTTGCCGTTTGTCACCGAAACTCCGAAACGATCCATGCCGCGAGGCGCTGGACCACCCTTTTTCTCGCCAACTCGATTGAACTGTGAACCGTGACATGGGCATTCAAACCACTGCGAGCTCTTGCACTCAGGAACGCGGCAGCCAAGGTGCGGACACTTTTGGTACAGAGCAATGAGACCCGACTCCAAACCGCTGTACACCGTGCTTTGATGCCCGTAAGCAGCCTTGCCTTTCGACAACGACTCTTTTGGATATTCAGTAATCCACGAACGCGCTTCTGGGAAATACAAGAAGCCCTTATTTGCACGAATTTGACCGATCACGTCATTGACATTGCCAACACTGATCTTGGATCCGAAACCGCCCGACGAACTCGTCCACAAGAAACCGATTACCGCTGCACCAAAGCCACCGAGGCTGGCACTCATCAACGTGACCGTTGCACGATTGAAAAACTGACGACGTGACACTCCAATTGCTTCAGCATCTGGTGGTGACCATGGCTCAACTTCTGCTTTCGGCGCAGCAACGATTGCAGCACTGCGTGCTTTTGCCACTGCCTCAAATTGGCGACCGGTGAGCTGTTCTGGATCGACTGCTCCGCGATCATTTTTGCGGGTTTCACGTGCGAGCGTTCCAACGCCACGAACACCATCACGACGTGATGATGTCAGTACAACGCCAACGCCCGCGATGATCAGAATCGCGATTGCGATAGTAATGATTTGTGTAGTTGTCATATATACGTGCTGCCTTACAACTCGAAGAAAATTCCGTCAATCCATGGAAACACGAAGTTGAATCCAGGGCCTCTAAAGAATGAGCCGATGATGACCAAAACTGCCCAGAACATCAAGAAGATCGTCATCATGCTGGTCATGAACTTGCGATTTTCTGGATGATTTGACACCGTTTTATCAAGGTACGGAGCAAACATCAGAGCAATCAAACCAATCGTTGGCAATGTCACACCCGCAATCATTGGGTGGAACATGGTGAGTAGTTCCTGCAATCCAAGGAAGTACCACGGTGCTTTTGATGGGTTAGGTGTTTGGTTGAAGTTTGCGGCCTGCAACAACGGTGCGTTGACCACCCACGAAAACACAAACAGAAATGCGGTACACGCAAGTGCAGCAACAAACTCAACTGCAAGCAGGTGAGGCCATGTGTGCACTTTGTCAACAGGCTCTGACTTCACATCTTGAATTGAGCCCGACTTAACAACGGTGAGCAATCGCTGAGTGTGTCCACCAGGACCGGCAGCAAGTGGTACGCCACCTTGTGCTGGAGCAGTAACGACTGCACCACTTGGCTTATCGGCAACGGCAACTCCGCCGCCAGCCTTTGCTGCCTTGCTGCGCTCTAACAAATGAGCAGGAATACGTGAGTCACCAGCAGCGTCGCCAGTGTCTGCAGATGCAGAACTTTCAGCCGCTGCCTTTTCGCGTGCGGCTTGCGCGCGCTTGAGGAGGTGTTCTGGAATTTCAGTCATTACTGATCATCCTTTCAATCGAACTGTTCATCACAATGGGCCCGAGATTCCACCGTCTTTGCGCACTCGCCAGAAGTGAATGGCCAAGAAAATGACGGTAATAAATGGGAATAGCAGCACGTGTAGCACGTACCAACGCAACAACGTTTCCGCTCCAATTTCGACACCGCCGAGCAACACAAAGCGCACCTGCGATCCAATCACTGGCGAGTAACCCATCATGTTGGTACCCACCGCTACGGCCCACAGGGCTAATTGGTCCCACGGCAAGAGGTAACCGGTGAATGACAACAACAGAGTGAGCGTTAATAAAATCACGCCTACTACCCAGTTGAATTCGCGGGGTGCTTTATATGCACCGTGGTAAAACACGCGAGCCATGTGCAAGAACACGCTGAGCACCATGAGGTGAGCACCCCAGCGATGCATGTTGCGTACCATGAGTCCGAACGTCACCGACGTCTGCAACGACTGAATGTCTTGCCATGCGTTGGCTGCAGTTGGTCGGTAGAAGAACATCAAGAAAATGCCGGTAACCGTGAGCAAAATGAACAAGAAAAAGCTCAATCCACCGAGGCACAACGTGTAACTCACTTTGACGGCGTGTCGCTTCACCTTCACAGGGTGCAAGTGGTACAGCACCGAGTTCATGATCACATACGAGCGGTTACGTGGTGAGTCGGTGTAACCCTTGCGGAAAATTGAGCCAGGTCGGAAAATTGAGTTCCATGCCTGACTGCCCTGCATTGTTTCACCAAACTTCGCCGCACGCTCCTTCAGAGTAAGGCGAGGTTTTTCTTCAATTGTGCTTGCCATGATGTTCTCCGTGTCCTGAAACTGTTACAACCGCATGCCGTATGCGTAGCCGTGATTAGGTGTACGTGTGTGAGAGTCGCCTGTTGCCACAGGTGCTCCAACTTTGCCCAAAATGATGACGCCTGTAGGGCAACGATCTACGCACAACGCACAACGAGTGCACACGTCATCATCGATGATGAACAACACGTTGTCGCTTGGGTCTGCACCCGGCATCTCTGTGCCTTGCGCTTCAGCAACCGCATCAGGCGAGACCATGTGAATGCACTTCCATGGGCAAATATCGACGCAACCTTCGCACATGATGCATTCACTTTGATCAATGTGAATGAACTGTTTTGGCTTAACCGCCTTTGATAGGTAGTCAGCATCCACCTCAACGAGTTGATACTCATCAGACCACAGGGGCATTGGCGGATTGGCGTCTGTCTTTGTCATAACAATTAGCCCTTACGCACCAATGGACGACCGTACGTCGAGGTCGCAATTGCCTTTGGCTTCACTTCGCCGCGCTTCTGCCACCAATTAAACATCAGCACCATGACTGTCACCAGAACAACGTGAATGACCAGCACGATGGTGTCGCGTATTGCTTCATAGCTCAGCGTGAACGGAAACTGACCTCCATACGCCTGTGGCTTCAGAAGATCAAACGGCCCAAAGAGCAATTTGTCTTTGCGCCAGCCAAGGTTTTTGTCGGCATGATCGATGAACTGATGCGGAACAATGCCAAATGCTACGAACATCACACCGAACACATACACCGAGCCGAACATCGTCTCGCCCCATGTTGCCTTGGAATCAACTGGGCGACGCTTGCCAACCCAAATCACGCCATATGCAAGCACAGCGGTGAAGATGATCGAGGCGATGAATGCTTGATTCATTCCCGGCCATCGAAGGATGTCTATTGCCAGCATGGTTCGCAGAGTTCCCTTTCCTCGTCAAATCACTCACGAGACTAGTCGGGCAATCTTCAAAAGGGCGCAAAGAGCGAGGTTGTGCATTCGTGCGATTCTGTGACCTTGACCACGAGCCCTACCCCGTAATCCGGATCGAGAAATTTATGAATTACATCGGTTGATCCCTAGTGTTGAGAGAGACCACACTCCGTGATTTAGAGTGGGGTCGGATCATTTTGAGGGTGACCCCCTCTCTGGCATGCGATATATACGAGGAACACTGTGACTGAAATACCCGAACATCTACTCAAGCGTTCGAAGGAACGACGAGAAGCTGCTTCTGGTGGCACAAGTTCGGGCTCCTCAGAGACAGCACCTGCAGTTGTTTCTGCAACTTCTGCAGTTCCTCAAACTGTTGCATCAGCCTCTGCCGCGCCACCGCCTCCACCACCAGATCCGTCCTACGTTGTCGCGGCTAAAACGCGCAAGAAGATTCCATTCTGGGCAATGGCAACGTTGAGTCTTCTTCCCTTGTGGGCATTGATGTACCTCGTCTCACTGAGCCCAGAAGAAAAAACCGTCGAAGGTCCGATGGCAAAGGGCGCAGAAATTTACGGATCGTGTGCAAGTTGCCATGGTGCGGCCGGACAAGGTGGCGCAGGTCGGGTGTTTTCGGGTGGTGAAGTAATGAAGACATTCCCAAAGATTGAGGACATGCTCAACTTTGTGTACACCGGAAGCCAGGCATTTGTCGCCGCGGAAATCCCCTACTACGGCGATCCGAATCGCGAAGGCGGCGCGCATGCTCCTCTTTCGTACAACGGAAACCCAATGCCAATGCAAGGTGAAAAAGCCGGTGGAGGACTCACCGAATACGAAATTCTCGGAGTTGTGTGCCACACGCGCTACGTCTTGAGTGGAGCCGACCGAACAAGTGAAGAGTGGATTGAAGAATACGAAACATGGTGTTCGCCTGAATCAGAAATTTTTGCAGCACTCCAAAGTGGATCAACATCCTTCGACACCATCGATAAAGACTTCACCATGTTGCCGAAGCCACCTACTTTTGTCGGCTCCGAAGCGCGCGCCGCAACAAAGTAGTTACGTACAGATCACTTCGGTGATCTGATCTTCGTACAAGTTCAGCATTGATACCGCAGCTCCATCTGGGAACTGATTAATGAAGTCTCTCAGCGAACTCGTTTCGCTTTCACAATTACGCACGGTTGGTGTTGCAAGTGGTACTACCCAACCATTGCTCAGCACACCCAAATCTCCTGCGTCCAACATGTCGACAAGAGTTGGCAGCGTCAACATTTCTTTTCCATTTGTTGAGTCTGCTGGAACTAGCGCAAACCACAGAACACCTGTTCCCAGTGTGTCGGCAACCATGACACATGCGTACGACACAACAGGTATCTGACACGTCACTTCCGCTGGGGTTCCGTCAACAATGCGCATGGTGCGTCCGTCATCAAGCGTGAGCGCAATATCTCCACTGGTTTTCCCATTATTCACCTGCCATCCCTCGCCCACTTCGGCAATGGCAACCGCACCAACCAAGTCAATAACGCGCACCCGTGATTGCTGAGCCGAACCGCCGCTATTGACTACGAGCAACAACACCAACAACAGTGCAGACGTACCAGCCAAAGCGCCGAGTGCTACCCACAGTTTTGCAGTGAAGAAATAGCGCATATCCTCAATCTATTACGCGCGTGTTGCGGCTAGTGCCGCACGATGTGTGCGCTCTGCAAGTTGTTGCATCACTGTGTCATCGTGGCCAAGCCCAACAAACAATGCTTCGTATGCCCCAGGTGCCATCGCCACACCTTCGGCCAGCATCGCATGAAACAGACGGGCGTACATCTGCTCGTCTGTTTGCTTCGCTTCGTCAAAATTGGTTGGAGTATGTGCTCCAAAGAATGCACCCACCAACGTTCCGACAACAGGAAATTGCGCAACGATTCCGGCACTTGAGCACGCATCACGAAGCAACGTTGCAAGTGTGCGTGCACGTGCACCTAACTCCATATATACGTCTTGTGTCAGTTCATTGAGCGCCGCAAGACCAGCAGCCGTTGCCAACGGATTTCCTGCAAGCGTGCCTGCATGAAACACTTTGCCAAGTGGTGTGAGATTTTCCATTACTGCTTTCGATCCGCCAATTGCGCCAATTGGCAATCCTCCACCGATTACTTTTCCAAAACATGTGATGTCGGGTTTGACGTCGTACTTGGCCTGAGCGCCTCCTGGACCGATTCGGAATCCGGTGATTACTTCATCGAAAATAAGCAACGCGCCTGCTTTGTCACATGCAGCTCGGAGTCCTTCTAAGAAACCTGGCGCTGGTGCGACAACGCCCATGTTTGCGGCGACTGGTTCAACAATCACTGCCGCAACATCTGTTCCAATTTCGGGAACAACGTTGTACGGCACGACCAGAGTGTTTGCAACTGCTTCTTCTGGGACACCTGCGGTTCCCGGAATTCCCAGTGTTGCAATTCCGCTTCCACCAGCGGCGAGCAGTGCATCAGTTGCACCGTGAAAGTTGCCGTAAAACGTGATAATTCGTTTTCTTCCTGTGGCACCGCGAGCCAGACGAACCGCAGTGCTCGTTGCCTCGGTTCCGCTATTCATTAAGCGAACACGCTCACAACTTGGCACACGCTCGCGAATTGCTTCAGCCAATTTCATTTCGCGTGGAGTTGGAGCGCCAAATGACGTTCCGTCTACTGCTGCAGCTTGCAAGGCTGAAGTAATTGCAGGGTATGCATGACCCAAAATAACGGCGCCGTAACTTTGCACGAGATCGATATATCGCTTGCCCTCAACATCAATGATGTGTGCGCCTTCGCCTCGAGCAACGATGTACGGCTCGCCACCTACCGACTTAAACGCACGAATCGATGAGTTAACACCCCCGGGGATAACCGCTGAAGAACGCATATAAAAATCATGGTTAGAGGCAATTGCTTTTCCTGTGCACACAGTTGCCGTACAACCTGCGGACGGGCATAAGCGAGGATCACAAAATGGAATCGTCACTGCTGCTCCTAGTGCTGCGTCTCTGCGAACCATCGTGCAAAGTACGTCAAGATAATGTCGGCGCCCGCACGCTTTACCGCGGTAAGTTGCTCTACTGCAACGGTGTCGTGATCAATCCAACCATTTGCTGCTGCTGCTTTGATCATGGCGTATTCGCCACTCACGTGATACGCGGCAACCGGAACGTCAACACGTGCTCGTACCGCGGAAATGATGTCGAGATAGCTCATCGCTGGTTTAACCATGACGATGTCGGCACCCTGGTCGATGTCGGCGTCAACTTCACGCAATGCCTCTCGCGCGTTGCGCCAATCTTGTTGATATCCCTTGCGATTTCCGCCGCCAGCAATCTGAACATCGACTGCATCACGGAATGGACCGTACAGTCCCGATGCATACTTAGCGGAATACGCCATGATTGCTACGTCTTGATAACCCGCACCATCGAGTGCGGCACGAATTGCACCAACTTGGCCATCCATCATTCCGCTTGGCGCAACAACATGTGCACCGGCATGAGCTTGCGCTAGCGCAGCCTGGCAGTAAATTTCTACTGTCGCGTCATTATCAACATCGCCCGACGAGTTCAACACTCCGCAGTGGCCATGTGATGTGTACTCATCAACACACAGATCTGCCATGAGCACCATGCGGTCACCGAGTTCTTCGTTCAACTCACGCAACGCAATTTGCACGATCCCATTTGGGTCAAATGCACCCGAGCCAACGGCGTCTTTCTTCGCAGGAACACCAAACAAAATGACAGCCTTTACTCCAAGGTCTGACAATTCCCGCACTTCGCTTTTCAGTGACTGAATCGTGTGCTGATCAACTCCGGCAAGAGAAGAAATAGGTTGTGGTGACGTGATCCCCTCACGTACAAACAGTGGAGCAACAAGATCAGATACCCCTAAACGAACCTCTGCAACGAGTTCGCGCAGTGCCGGACTGTGTCGCAAGCGACGTGGTCGAGATTGTGGAAACGACATGCCAATAAGGCTACGGGGGCAATTATCTGAATACGCCACCGAGCGCATGAGCGATGGACTGAACGGTGGATGCAGTTGCAACTGCTGACACGTTGACCCCCAACTCTTTCGCCACGAGATGAGTTGGTTCTCCAATCACGACAATTGCGCCATGGTTCCGAGCGCCACACTGACTCACGAATGAGCGAATTGCCGAACCTGAGGCAAACACAATTGCATCTGCGGCGAGCAGTTGCTGAATCTCTTCTGTCTCAAGTTTTCTGATAACCGTTTGATATGCAACAACCTCATCAACAACAACGCCGTGCTGGCGCAATGTCTTTGCAACATCACCACTTGTTTTCTCTGCTTGCACAAGCAACACTTTTCCGTTCGTTAACGGAAACTCACTCGCCAACGTTTGGCCAGTTGCTTGACTTGGCACAAAATCAACCTCTTGTTGAAAGCCTGCCGCAGTTGCATCACCGACGGCAGCCAGCTTGGGGCGGTTCAAGTCCTTTGCGATGTATGGAGCAACCCGTTGCGATCCATTTGCCGAGGTACACACGACCCATTCATATTGACTGATGTTTTTCATTGCGTGTTCAAAAGCAAAACCTTCATCCGATGGATCCGTTATCTCTATCAATGAAATCACGAGTGGTAATGCGCCATGGTTGCCAAGTTCATTGGCCAACTCGGCCGATTGACTGCGCGGGCGTGTAATTGCAATACATTTTCCGGCAAGCGATGTCAGAGTCATGCCAAGGCGGAACGTGACTTGCGCGCAATCTCGCGAGCAAACGATTGGGCTTCGCGAGCAGGTAACTGCTCGGTAAATGTCACGTGTCGATCAGTGTTGTTTGGCCCCGTTGCCATAAACGTCCGCAACACACCCTGTTCATCAACGTATGCGCCAACGGGCATTGAACACCCGGCGCCAAGCTCGGCAAGAAATGCACGTTCAATTTCAAGTGCATATCGCGTTGACTGGTGATCAATTGATCGAACTGCGTCATGTATCGCATCGTCGCCATCGCGACACTCCACGGCAACACATCCCTGTCCAACCATTGGCACAAAATCACCAACCGGTAACCGCTGTGTAATTCTGTCTGTTAGGCCCAACACTTCAAGGGCCGCAATCGCCATCACAATTGAACCCGATGCTGGAATTTTGTCAAGACGAGTTGGGATGTTGCCACGCAACTCGATGAAGTTGAGGTCGGGTCGCACTGCAACAAGTTGTGCACGGCGACGCACCGAACCCGTTGCAACAGTGGCATTGTGTTCAAGATCATCTAATGATCTACCGACGAGAGCATCGCCTGCATCGCGACGGGCACACCATGCCGCAACAACCAAACCATCGGTTGATTGGGACGGTAAATCTTTTGCTGAGTGCACTGCGATATCAGCATCACCACGTAGCACTGCTTGCTGAACTTCTTTTACAAAGATTCCCTGGCCACCGATTTGATGCAACGGTTGATCTTTGTTGATATCGCCCAGTGTTTCAACGAACACCAATTCAACATCACTACCCGTTGCTGTTGTTATTGCTTGAGCGACAACTTCTGCTTGCGTTCGTGCCTGTGCACTAGAGCGCGTGGCGAGTCTGATCATTCGATTTCGAATAAGTCACGCAATGCCGCAGCGATGCGCTCTCCCTGAGGAGTGCCTACATTGTTCTTCAACTGAACAGATGGGCTGTGCAACAACTTGGCCACCACAGACTTGCTCATTGCCTCAACTGCTTCCCGTTGTTCTGGCGTGAGTGCTGCAAGACGAGCCGCATAACGATCAATTTCTGCACGACGAATGGACTCGGCACGCTCGTGCAATTCTGCAACAAGAGGTGCTGCCTGGCGGGATTTCACTTCCTGATTAAATCGTTCCACTTCTTCTCCCACAATCCGCCTTACTTCTTCTGCCTCTTGTTGACGGGCGTCAATTCCTGCTTGTGCCCAGTCACGCAAATCGTGCAGGTCGCGCAGTGTTACACCCGCAACTTCTCCGACCGCATGTTCAACATCGCGAGGCACAGCGATATCAACAATGAGGAGCGGAGCATTCTTGCGGATGCCTTGTGCGTTCTGCACCTGCGAAATTGAAATAATGGCTTCACCCGATCCCGTGCAGGTCAACACAACATCGGCTTGTGTGAGTGCGGCATCAAGTTCATCTATATGACTCACTGTTGCACCCACGGTATTTGCTAACGATTCAGCTCGCTCTCGGCTGCGATTCATCACGGTGACACTGCGTGATCCGGCATTTGCTAGCGCCCGTGCGATACCAGCGCCCATGTCGCCCGCACCGATAACCAACACTCGGCGATCTGATAGCGACCCCAAAATGTCGGTAGCCATTTCTACTGCGGCATGAGATACCGAGGTTGTTGATTTGCTAATTGATGTTTCGGTTCGAGCACGCTTACCCACTTCGAGAGCATGGCGAAACAACAAGTTGAGTGAGGTGCGTGCCGTCGACTCTGTTCGGGCAATCTCCCATGCATCTTTCACCTGACCAAGGATCTCGGTCTCACCAAGTACCGCCGAATCAAGGCCCGAAGCAACTTCAAACAAATGGGTTACGGCTGCATCGTCATGCTGACTGTAAAAATGCGGCAACAATTCATCGACTGACAATCCTGACTGCTCACAAAAAAAGTCACGAACATCGGCAAAGGCGCCGTGAAACTTTTCGGCGACAACATAAACCTCAGTGCGGTTGCACGTGGACAATACAACGGTTTCACGAACATTGTCGCGGGTGACAATGCCATGAAGTGCTTTCGTCATCGCCTCACCAGTGATCGCAACACGCTCGATCACATCAATCGGAGCCGACTTATGGTTCACACCCAACACAACTATTGACATGTTGCTGCCACTTCACGTTTTGTTTTGGTGGATGGCATATCTTCACGACTGAGCTGTTCGTAGTAACCAAGAATCTGCAATTCGACACCCAAGTCGACACTGCGTACCGAAATGTTGTCAGGCACCGACAACACCACTGATGCGAAATTGAGAATTGAACGAATCCCTGCATTGACCAATAGGTCGGCTGCCTGCTGTGCAGATGCTGGTGGAGTCGCAATCACTCCAATGCTGACAACCTCATCACGAACAATGCTCGGCAAGTCATCAATGTGTCTCACTACAACGCCGGCCACCTTCTTGCCCACCTTTGATGAATCGATGTCCACAACGCCTGCAATCGGAAACCCACGGGTGGAAAACCCATTGTAATTTGCCAGCGCGTTACCAAGGTTTCCTGCGCCAACAACCACAACTTTCCATTCATGGTGTTGACCAAGTTCGCGCTTGATTTGATACACCAAATACGCAACGTCATAGCCAACGCCCCGCGTTCCATAACTGCCGAGATACGACAAATCTTTTCGCACCTTTGCGGCATTGACTCCAGCAAGCGCTGCCAGTTGATCGCTTGACAGCTGTCCGGTTCCATCCACAATTAACGCGTTGAGGATCTGCAAATACACCGGTAGACGCGCGACCGCAGCATCTGGAATGCGCCGGCGAGCAGGGGTTGGGGATTGGGCAGTATCGGCCACGGCTCTAGGGTAGGCGTTCGTGCAGTAATTCACGAAGTCCAACTAGTCTGCAATTCGTGTTTGGTTCATCAGTTTTTGCTCTCGGGGGGCTCAATGGTGCGCTCGCAGGGATGGCCACCCTGATAGCGACTGCTTTCACATTGAGTACTGCCGACCGGTGGCTCCGGCGCCGTCAACCCCATGAACTCGCCTGGACGATTGCCATGTTCTTATTCGCCGTTGGTTCGGCAAGTTTGTGGTGGGCGGAAAGCATTGGATGGAACATGTTCGTATTCCGCCTGTTCTTTCTGTGCGGCGCTGTGCTCAACGTTGCATGGTTAGGGCTCGGAACTGTTTATCTTCTCGGTGGACAACGACTAGGAAACAGAATTCGCACGTGGTTGATCTGGCTTTCGGGTTTCGCTACGGGAATCATGTTGGTTGCCGAAACCAGATCACGCATCGTGCCATCAGAGTTCCCAACAGGTAAAGAAGTGTTTGGTGTTGCACCTCGTGCACTTGCCGCGGTTGGGTCGGGTATTCCTGCCCTCGTCATCATCATTGGTGCGTTGTGGTCGGCGTATCGAGTAATCCGCCGACGTAATCCTGCATTGTCATCAGGGGCTCAACGTTCAGTTGTTTCTGCTGGCCGACTCGCTGGTGGCAACATCTTGATCGCTACTGGAACCTTGATCCTTTCGGCAAGTGGATCACTCGCCGGAAGACTCGGCGAAGACCGTGCTTTCGCAGTCACATTGCTTGTTGGAGTATTTGTGTTGTTTCTTGGTTTCCTTGTCGCGAGCAACTCAACTCGCACTCGGTCAGTGCAACGCGCGTCGCAGTATCTTGCCCGTGCTGCCAGTTGGTAACGACTGCACAATCAACACCTTTGACGGACACTTATAGCGCGCTAATTGTTTTTGGCAGTGCTCAATAATTGCGTCTTCGTCTAAGTGAACACCAGGTTTGAGCACCACGTGTGCGCGAACTGATTCACCCGTGTGTGGATGTGGTGAACCAACTACTGCTGCTTGCGCAATTGATGAATGCGCTAACAACACTTGTTCTACCTCTGCTGGATACACATTAAAACCACTCACGATTATGAGATCCTTGAGACGATCAACCAAAAATAAATCACCTTCGTCGTCAAATACTGCAATGTCTCCTGTGCGCAGCCATCCGTCGTGGGTGAGTACACGGTCTGTTGCGTCTTGATCGTGGTAATACCCAAGAAAAATGTTCTCGCCTTTTGCCCACACTTCGCCTGAATCGCCTTGATCTGCATCTTCGCCATGTTCATCAACCAATCGCAATTGCACACCTAACACTGGTTTGCCAATTGAACCAATTTTGTGGCTACCTGTAAGCGAGGTGGTCAATACAGGTGCGGACTCAGTTAATCCATAACCTTCGCGAACATGCAGTCCGAACTTGGCGATGAGATCATTCGTCACCTGTTCTGGCATTTTTGATGCGCCGGTCAACGCAACCCGAATTCGTGACAACACTTCAGTTTCAGCACCCGTCATTTGTGCAAACATCGCCCACATTTGTGGTGCACCTGGAACAACGGTCACGTTGCGTTCGGCAAGTGTCTCAAGTGCAGTTGCTGGGTCAAATCGTTGCACCAACACAACCGTTGCACCTCTATGCAACGTGAACCCCAACACCACGTTGAGGCCAAAGATATGGAATAGCGGCAACACTCCGTACACCACGTCGTTGCTGTGGATTTGATTGAGCTGAGCAAGTTGCTCAAGGTTGGATAGCAAATTGCGGTGTGACAACATCGCGGCCTTTGACGCACCCGCAGTGCCGCTTGTAAAAATAAGTGTCGCGACCTCGTGAGGACCCATCTGCAAAATGGGAACGGGAGCATGCATAAGTTGTTCCGACAACGTGATTGCGCCATCGATCTGATGCCCTTCAGTGGCAATTACCGATCGCAGTTCAGTGAAGCCCGATGTATCAACTTCGCTCCATGCGGTCATGGCTGCCGGTTCAACAAATACAACGCGCGGCTGAACCACATCAAGTTCTCGTTGAATCTCTGATGACGGACTCATCACATTGAGCGGCACGGCAACAGCACCGACACCCAGCGCAGCAAGATACGCAATAACGAAATAGCGGCTGTTGCCACACAAGATTGCTACGCGGTCCCCTCGCTCAACTCCACACTCAACAAGTAGTCCTCGCAAACTTGCTGTCTGACGTCGTAGCTCTCCGTATGTCGTAGGTCGTCCACGACTAATCAGCGCTACTGCATCTTGCGGATGCTGCTCGATGATCTCTGCGAGGTTCACGACTACCGGAGAGAAATCAATCCAGCGGCAAAGATTGAGATCAGCAGAAGGGCAATTGCCAAAGTGGTCGCTGGGCGCATGTCACGACTTTACGCCTATTTACAACTTCAGTTGGGCTTGGAACCCAAACGCACTGTGGTGCTTACGCCACCACCGGCATTCGGGTCCTGGCTAATGGTCACCATGTTTGTTGGTCCGAGGTCTAACTCGGCCGCAGCCGAGCCCCGGTCAGTACACAACGCCAACATTCCAAAACTGTCAATGACGAGTCCAAGGCCTCCACCAATTTGGGAGAAGTTATTCACAATAGGAACGGAGCGAACAACATGATTCGGCGAATCCGCATTACCGATAGAAACCCGCACCGGTGATCCCCATTGAGCAATTTCTTCGGGTCCGATATTGAGTTGGCAATTCCCAAAATGATCTACCCACGTCACTTCGCCAACGAGCTGCCCATTTTCATCTCGGGTAATCGGAATGATGCCGGGAAGTAGTGAAGCGGTATCAATTTCATTACCTAGTTCACTCAGTTCAACTCCGTTGCAAATGTGTGCGGCGACGGAACCAAAAATATCTCGACCTGCAAACGTGGTTCCCGGTGATGGCAAGTGATACTTCGTATTTGTCAGTTCCACAGCAAACTCGGCTCCGCCTGCAAGCGCAACACCCATTGCCAAAAGGCCATTATCTGGCCCAATAAACACACCATCTCCGCCAGAAACGCTGACCGCAATGGCGCGCCGCGAAGTGCCAACACCTGGGTCGACAACTGCTAACACCACACCTTTTGGAACATAGGAAACTGCTCTGGCTAACGCAAGTGATCCTGCGCGAACATCAAATGCTGGAATGTCATGCGTGATGTCGATGACGTTCACATGTGGAGCAATGTCAGCAACAACACATTTCACGATGCCAACGAATTCATCTCGAGTTCCATAATCAGAAAGGAACGAAATGTGATCGAAGCGATGTGTCATGGTGAGTTCTCGAGAGATACGAATGGGCCGGTGCCAACCCCCCGACGGCACCGGCCCAAACGGCGCACTTTTACAAGCGCGACTCCCGGTTGGGGGGTAACCCCGTCCGGAGTTCGTGACCTAGGGCATACCCTAGCGACTACTTACCCATCTCACGGCTGCGAATCACTGCACTTTTTACCGTCTCCGATATAGCACTCCGCAAACCTGATGCCTCCAGTGTGGCAATGGCCGCCGCAGTTACTCCGTTTGGCGACGTTACGTGTGCTCGCAATTGCTGAGCAGATTCTGGCGACTGTCCCAGTAGCTGCGCCGAGCCGACGAACAGTTGTCGGACCAACAGGTCGGCGACTTCTGGTGACAGGCCTTGTTCAATTGCAGAATTCGTGAGTGCCTCGGCCACCAAAAACACATACGCGGGACCAGAACCAGAAATTGCCGTCACTGCATCAATCAATGATTCAGGAACACGCACCACTTTGCCCACCGCGCCCAATATTTCTTCAGCCCACTGCACTACCTCAACCGATGTGGAATCAGATGCGCAGATTCCTGCCATTCCTTCACCGATCAACGCGGGAGTGTTTGGCATTGCGCGAACCACTGCAGTGCGATCACCAGCTGCTTCTTGCAATGTCGCCACACTGATCCCGGCAGCAATCGACAACACGCGCTGAGCTCCGGCTGCAGCAAGTGCTTGACACGCTTGTGCTGCTCCACCTGGTTTCACGGCAATCACACCTGCAGAGCATGGCAATACTGACTCGCTGGTCACGATTCCAGGAAACATGGTTGCAAGAATGTTTCGTCGATCAACTGACAACTCGACAACCGTGATGTCGGTGGCCGCCCATCCGGAGCGCACGAGACCTTCAATAATGGCGCTGCCCATGTTGCCACCACCCACAAAAGTGATTGGCTGACGATTCATGACGACAGGCTAGCGACTTGATTGGTTCGAGTTATCGGACGACTTCCCCAAGCGCCAACAACTCGAACCGTGGACAATGTGTGCGGCTATTCAACAAAACGGCTGGCAAAACCAATGCGAATCAACAAGCCAAAAGTCTGCTCCACCGTCTGGTACAGCGTGCCAATTGCTCGGTCGAGTTCTTGCTCGCTGAGCAGGGTCAAAGGCAGTTCACCTCGTAAAAACACCGCATCTTCCTGACCGATCGAAAAGTGAGCCCCGACAAGCTTTTCGTTTCGGCGCAACAGGTTTTCATACAGCTGTTGTTCGTTTTCTTCTGGCGCAGGCATGACGTACGTTTCAAAGCGCAAGGTTCGCTGACCCAACGTCAGCCACACGGTCGTAAATTCTTTTTCTTCACCCGACATTCGCACGTACCACCGAATTTCTTGTTCGGTAGATCGATCTACGGCAAGAATCAACGGGTTCTGGGTTTTTGCTCGTCCAAGCCACTCATCAATCTGACGCTCAATGCGCGCCAACGCAGAGTCGTCAAACAGGTCGGTCACTAGTTACACGCAACCAAGTCGCGAGCAAGCAATTCGGTGTACACGCTGCGAGCCTTAAGAGCCGCAGAACGCCATGAATACATTTTTGCGCGTTCGGCGGCGGCAGTTCCTACTGACAACGCGAGCAATGAATCATCAAGCAATCTGCGCGTGAAACGCACAAAGCCCGAAACATCTCGTCCAGGTACAAGAAAACCTGTCTTGCCATCCACAATCAAATTCAACAAACCACCAACCGCTGTTGCAACGACGGGGATTCCGCATGCTGCTGCTTCAAGTGCAACCAATCCAAAACTTTCGCTGCGTGATGGAACAAGCACGACATCTGCTGCACGGTAGAACGTCGACAACAAATGATGCGGCTGTGGCGCAAAGAACTTGACACGTCCAACTAAACCCAATTCGGTGATTAATGCAGTGATGCGCGAGAATTCAGACTCACCTTCAACACCGCTTGCACCACCAACAACCACCAGTTGTGCATCAGGCCGACCCAATTCGGCAAGCGTGCGAATTGCAACATCAAGTCCTTTGAGTGGCTGAATGCGACCAACAAACAACAAGATTGGACCGGAACCAAGTCCAAGCGCATGTCGGGCCCCGCGACGATCGCCAGGTGAAAAGAATGCTCGTTCAACTCCGGGGGCAAGAACTTCGATGGTGCCAGGAGCAGTGCCATACAACGACTGGAATTGCGACTGCTCTTCGGTGCAACTGACCATGATCGCATCGGCGCAACCAATGATCTCGAGTTCGGACGCATCGCGGATCGGTGATTCAGCATCACCGCCCAAACTTTTTACGCGGGCAAAGGTGTGAAAGGTCGTTACCAATGGCAAGCCTAATTCGTGCTTGAGTCGATGACCTGCAAGACCAGACAACCAATAATTGGCATGCAGCACATCGGCGTTGCCGTGTTGGCGCAAATGCCACGCCACTCCATCGGTGAATTCGTCGACTACAGAGAGCATGTCTTCCTTCGGAAGCGCAATGTCACCTGCTCGAACATGAACCACCCGATGATTGGGTTCGACTTCAATCTCCTCCGGCAGACCTTCACGCCACGAACGCGTATATGTAGTGCACTGCACTCCGCTGCTTGCAAGTGATGACACCAACTCGCGCACATAGACATTCATCCCGCCGCCATCACCCACGCCAGGCTGTGCCAATGGCGATGTGTGCATTGAGAGAATTGCCACGCGCTGCATTACATATTCAACCTATCTGCGAGGAACAATATTCCGCTTGTTCAGCGCGGAGTTGAATTGGGTTCTTCCCCAACAAAACTGCGATATACCGAGAGAAGTGTTTGTTTTTGTTCAATCGTCAGCCGTTCATCTGACGACACGGCATCAACTACACCAGGGCGCGGTTCGTCGCTTGGATCAAGAATGCCAGCACGTTCATACAAAGATTCGGCGGAGATTTTCATTGCTCGCGCAAGTTGCTGCAAGATTTCTGCCGACGGTTTACGTAGCCCGCGCTCAATCTGAGACAAATATGGATTTGATACACCCGCAACCTTTGCTAAATCACGAATTGATTGTTGAGCAAGCTCGCGTTGTTGACGAATGAAATTGCCAACATCAGCTAATCGTTTATCTACGGCCACATTGATTCCTAGTCGTTGAGAAGCGAGTCGACGTCTGCGCCATCCTGTTTATAGCGCTGTACTAATTCGGCAGTGAGTGCATCGATCTGGTCAAACAATGCCCGGCGCTCACCTGAACGAGCATTTTCAAATACGCTTAACTCATCAATCACAGCGCGCAACGCAGTTTCATCAAGCGTGCGAATAGAACCAAACCCAACTCGGTCGCACAGTTGTTCGAGCTCAATGACCAATGGATGATCGGTAGAAATGTTTGTCTCACGAGGTGGACGCGCAGAACCACCACCGTGTTCTTGTCCAAACACTCCAGCTAAGTCGGTTGCTGTTTGCGAGGTTGGCAGATTCTCTGCTCGACGACGCTGTTCATCGCGAGCAATGTCGAGTCGACCTTGAGCCATACGGCGAACAAATGACACGGCGTCTTCTTGAGCTTGCAATGCTGCGCGAGCCGCACGAATCCCCGCGAGGTCGAGGTGCGATAGATCACTCATGCGTCACCGCCAGATACCGGAGGAAGAATTGCCACCTCATCATTGTCGTTCACGGCAGTTGCCAAATCGGCGACCTCACCATTAACCCAGATTTTGCATGAGTTAAGGACACGCTCAAAGTCGCTACCAAACCGGCGATTCGCCTCGGCTATCACTTCGCGCACCGTGGCGCCCGGAACCACGTCGCGTGCACACCCCGCCGCTTCACGAGCAGATGCGAACAATCGCAGTTGAGCCACCAACTCAGCGTACCTTTGCCACTACCCTGCGTTGACGTGTCTGCCACCAACATTGTTGCAAATCTGCTTGTGATTCGACATGGGCAATCGCTGTGGAATGTTGAAGAGCGCTGGCAGGGTCGCGCTGATATTGAGTTGAGTGATCTTGGCATTGCTCAGGCCCAGCAGGCTGCGCAACGATTGGGTACGTTTGATTACATTGCGTCAAGCACACTCACACGTGCACTGCATACCGCGCAGATCATTTCTGAAACTCATGGCATTGGTCCGGTCGAAACCGATGAGCGACTACAAGAGACTCATGTTGGCCCATGGGAAGGACTCACTCGCGATCAGATTGAAGAGCAGTGGCCTGGGTTTCTCGCTGCGCGGAACAAGCCAGAGGGTTTTGAATCGGATGGGCAAATCATTTCCCGACTTACGAATGCATTCATCGACATCGGCACACGATGTGCGGGGGGTTCGGCTCTCATCATTAGCCACAGCGGAGTCATTCGTACCTTGCGACATGTGCTCGGAGCATCAAACCCTCGCCTGCCAAATCTTGGCGGATGTTGGTTTCACGTTCATCACGACAATCGCATCACTGCTGGCGAACTTGTCACGCTCGTCGACGACGACCTCACAACTGAATCGTTGTAACCGTGTTGCACCGCTTGCTTGATGAGTCATTTGACTCCGAAATCCGTCGCAACATCACGATCGTCACGTTTGCACGTCTTGTTGCCAACGCTGCGTATCGATTTGCACCGCTGTTTCTGGCGACCATCGCGCGCGGATTTGATGTTTCACTATCCACACTTGGTGTCGCAATCTTTGCCAGTGAACTCACCGGATTTTGTTCACCACTTGCTGGACGAATAGTTGACCGGCTCACTCACCGCAACAGCATGATGCTCGGGTTGGCTGGTTCGGCACTTGGGTGCACCATTGCCGCACTTTCCACAACACCAATTCTGTTTGCCGTTGGTGTCACCGTGCTGGCGCTTACCAAACAGAGTTTTGATCTTGGTCTTGGTGCATGGATTGCCGACTTTGTTCCTTATGAGCAACGCGGAAAAATTGTTGGACTTACCGAAACCGCATGGGCACTTGGACTGTTGGTCGGTGTGTCACTCATGGGTTTGATTACTGCAGTTTTTCAGTGGCGCGTTGGTTTCGCATTTGCGGTGTTGTGTTTGATCATCTCAATGATCGCTATCTATGGTCGCGTCACCAACGCCCCGCGCATCTTGCACGAAAACCACACATCGACGCCACAACGAGTAACGGGAAAGTCGTGGTATGTCGTGGCCGCCATGTTCTGCATTATGTGTAGTGCACAAAATCTGTTCGTTACATTTGGCGCCTGGCTTGAAGAAGAGTTCGGTTTTGGTGCAGCCCAACTTGCGGTCGCGGGGTTTTCAATCGGACTCGTCGAGCTTGTTGCATCAGTTGGCAGCTCACGGCTTACTGATGGTTGGGGCAAAGAACGCAGCATTGCATTTGGCGCACTATTAATCATTCCCGCGGGCATTCTGTTGAGTGTTGCATCAGGCAACTTTGCACTGGGAATCATTGCTGTCTTCGTCTATTTCCTTGGTTTTGAATTTTCTGTTGTCAGTTTGTTGCCACTTGCAACAACCCTCGTTCCAAATAGCCCAGGTACCGGCCTTGGTTGGGTGCTTGGTGCAGGAACACTTGGGCGTGCAGTTATGGCAGTTGTTGCAACGCGGCTCTTTGAACGATTCGGCGTTGGTGGCCCAGCGCTCATGGGCGCCTTATTCGGTCTACTCGGCGCAGTGGTGATTACTGCTCACAAAAAAGTTGCTAGCCGTTAACCACGGTAGGCATTCGTAATTGGCAATCGACGGTCTTTACCAAACGCCTTCAACGACACCCGAACACCTGGTGGCCCTTGGCGTCGTTTGTATTCATTGGTGTCAACCAGTCGCGCGATTCGTCTCACGATCTGTTCGTCGTGGCCTAGCGCAATGATTTCTGCAGCTGTGCGATCTTGCTCAACATATAACTCCAAGATGGGATCTAACACTTCATATGGTGGCAATGATTGATCATCGCGCTGATCGGGACGAAGCTCGGCAGAAGGTGGCTTAACTATCACTGCTTCAGGAATCAATTCACGACCCGCCCGCTGATTGACAAATCGGCATAAGTCGTACACGGTGGTCTTTAGCAAATCCTTAATCACGGCATATCCACCAACCGAATCGCCATACAGCGTGAAATAACCAACAGCGAGTTCGCTCTTGTTACCCGTTGTGAGCACCATCCAACCAAACTTGTTCGACAACGCCATCAGTGTCGTACCGCGCACTCGGCTTTGAAGATTTTCCTCTGTCAGATCGGCATCACGACCAGCAAAACTCCGCGCAGTCATGTCGAGGTAAGCCGAGAACGCCGGCTCGATTGAAATCGTCTGCATATCAATGCCAAGATTTCGAGCAAGTGATGCGGCGTCAGTTCGCGATCCTTCACTTGAATAACGCGATGGCATCGAAACACCGTGCACATGTTGTGCGCCAAGTGCCTCAACGGCAATCGCTGCCACGAGCGCAGAATCGATTCCACCAGAAAGACCAATGACCACATCCGTGAATCCATTTTTTCGAACGTAGTCGCGTGTACCAATCACCAACGCACCCAAAACTTGTTCAAGATCACTTGCAAGAGGTGCGATGTGACCAGTGTGGGTGTCCGAATTGCTTCGCATGGTCGAAGAGACTGCAACAAGTGGAGCCGAGACCGGTACATCTGAATCAACTACATCAAGATCGATGACAACAAGATCTTCGACGTATTGATTCATCCGTAGTTTCAGCTCACCTTGCTGATCAAACACCATGCTTCCGCCATCGAACACCAATTCATCCTGGCCACATACCTGATTGACATAAACGATTGCGCAGCTATTTGCTTGTGCTCGTGCGCTCACCATTGCTTGACGTTCGGCAAACTTGCCACGATGGAATGGTGAACCGTTGATGTTGATGTTGAGAGCAGCACCCGCTTGCGCCTGTGTTTGCACAGGGCCATCTGGTTGCCAGATGTCTTCACAAATCGTGATACCCACCGTGACACCAGCAATCGTGAATAGCGAGAATCCATCTCCCGGCACGAAATATCGCTCTTCGTCAAACACGCTGTAATTGGGCAGGAGCTGTTTGTTATAGGTGCCATGCACGACACCGTTACTCGCAACTACCGCAGAGTTGCGCAACGACCCAAGTTGGCCATCGACAAACCCAAAGACCGCTACACACGATCGTGTGGTGGCAACTATTTCACGCATGGCTGTCTGATTGGCACTCACAAACCCTGGTTTTAAGACCAGGTCTTCTGGCGGATACCCCGTCACCGATAATTCGGGAAACACCACTATGTCGCACCCCGCCGCTTCGGCTGTGGCGTAGTGATCGAGGATGCGCCGTGAATTGCCGTCAATATCGCCCACAGACGGATTGATCTGAGCCAACCCCACCCTCACTTTTCGCGATTTCTGCTCCACGGTTTCAGGCTAGGGGTCAACAACTTCACAAAGCGTTCACATTTGGGCAACGGGGGCGAAATCCCCATCGTTGAGAATGTAGCCATATCCGAATTCGGGGTTATGGCCCGAATTCCCAACCGGAAGGACAAGCAATGCCATATCAAGCGGAATACATCTGGATCGACGGTCATCAGCCAACACCGATGCTGCGATCAAAGACAAAAATTCTCGACAACAGCGTCAAGACTCCACCAATCTGGGGCTTCGACGGATCATCAACCGAGCAAGCAACTGGAGATGCATCTGACTGCATGCTCAAGCCAGTGTTCACCTGTCCTGATCCACTTCGCGGTGGCAAAAACATTTTGGTGCTGTGCGAAGTAATGCTTGCGCAAAGCGAAAAGCCACACCCAACGAATACACGTTCATTGTGTGCAGAAGCTTCAAAGCAATATGCAGCGCACGGCATGATCTACGGAATCGAACAGGAATACACGATGATGCGACTTGATGGTCGTCCGTATGGTTTTCCTGAAGCAGGCGGAGAGCCTGGTCCACAGGGCCCGTACTACTGCGGCGTTGGTGCAGGTCGTGTCATGGGACGCGACATCATCGAAGAGCACACATGGGCGTGCATTGAAGCAGGACTCATGATTGAAGGAACAAACGCAGAAGTAATGCCTGGTCAGTGGGAGTTCCAGATTGGTGCGGCAGATGCACTTACCGTGAGCGATCATCTGATCGTTGGCCGTTGGTTGCTTGATCGCATCGCGGAAGATCACAACGTGGTGATCTCGTATGCAGCCAAGCCACAAAAGGGCGACTGGAACGGCGCGGGTGCACACACCAACTTCTCAACCAAAGCAATGCGTCAAAGCTACGCAGCAATCGAAGCAGCATGTGATGCACTTGGTTCACGTGTGATGGAACACGTCAACAACTATGGCGATGACATTCAGAGCCGCCTTACTGGCAAGCACGAAACTGCCCCGTGGGACAAGTTCAGTTACGGCGTATCAAACCGTGGTGCATCAGTTCGCATTCCATGGCAGGTTGCTCGCGATGGCAAGGGCTACGCCGAAGATCGTCGTCCTAATGCCAACGTCGACCCATACGTCGTCACACGCTTAATCATGGAGACCGTCTGCGGCGCCGCAAAACTACCTGCGGCAAGCAAAAAGGCTCCAAAGAAAGCGGCTAAGAAAGCCACCTCAAAGAAAAAGGTTGCTCCAAAAAAGAAGAAGAAGTAACTCGCCAAATAGGCGCAAATAAGCCTCAACGGCACCGAGGATCCGGTTCCTCGGTGCCGTTGTTTATTTATGGAGGCAGACTGTAGATATGTCCACCATGCATGAGCACCAGCGTGACTATGTGCTTCGCACTGTTGAAGAGCGCGGCATTCGCCTTGTTCGCCTGTGGTTCACCGATGTTCTTGGCAACCTCAAGTCATTTGCGATTAGCCCCGCCGAAATGGAGAACGCACTTAATGACGGCATGTCATTTGATGGTTCTTCAATTGATGGATTCAGCCGCGTGCAAGAAAGCGATGTGCTCGCGATTCCTGATGCCAACACATTTGAGGTATTGCCTTGGGCAGATGCAAAAGGTGCAGAAGCCCGTGTGTTTTGCGATATCGCAAAACTAGATGGAACTCCTTTTGATGGCGACCCTCGTCAGGTGTTGCGCCGCAATCTCAATGCTGCGCGGGACAAGGGTTACTCGTTCTACATCGCACCAGACATTGAATACTTTTATTTCGCTCCACCTGTAGGTTCAAACAAACCCGTTCTCCTTGACCAAGGTGGTTTCTTCGATCTCACGAGTGCCGATATTGCAAGTTCACTGCGCAAAGAAACTATTCGCACACTCGAGACCATGAGCATTCCTGTCGAGTACAGCTTTCATGAAGATGCACCGAGCCAACATGAAATCGATCTCCGTCACACCGATGCGCTGACCATGGCCGACAGTGTGATGACATTTCGATTCGTTGTCAAAGAAATTGCTGCACTTCATGATGTACACGCAACGTTTATGCCCAAGCCACTCGAAACAATTCAGGGCTCGGGCATGCACCTGCACCTCTCACTATTTGAAGGTGAGAACAATGCCTTCCATAGTCCTGATGATGCGTACAACTTGTCACCAACCGCTAAAAGTTTTATGGCGGGACTGTTGCGCCATGCTGCAGAAATTACTGCGGTTACTAATCAAACGGTTAACTCGTATAAGCGACTGGTGCCTGGCTTTGAAGCACCAGTTCACATCTCTTGGGCACGTAATAACCGCAGTGGTCTGATTCGAGTTCCTATTCCAAAACGTGGAAGCGATCAGGCAACACGAATTGAATACCGATCACCCGATCCGGCATGCAACCCATACTTGGCCTTCTCTGTCATTTTGGCGGCAGGAATGCGCGGCATCGAACAGGGCTATGAACTACCCACCGAAGCAGATGCAAACCTATTTGAGATGGACGATGCTGCCTTGGAAAAAATGGGAATTCAACAACTTCCTCAATCACTATCAGATGCTTTACGCGTGATGGAGAATTCGTCACTTGTTGCCGATGCGCTTGGTGATCACATTTTTGAATGGTTCTTGCGTAATAAGCGTGCTGAATGGCGTTCGTACAAAACCCATATCAGCGAATACGAACTCGGTCGCTACCTCAAATCCATCTAAACATGGCCAATACCACCGACCGCCTCAGCAATATGCTCGCAGTCTTTCCATCGCCTGCGCCGATTGATATGGCACGAACTCTCGACCTGGCTGGATTTCGCTGGAAAGCAGTGTCTTCTGCCGAAGAGGCTGCCAAATGTGAACCTACCGAAGGCTGGTCCGGGGCGATCATTATGTGCGATGAAGACCCAGAAGGTGGTTGGTCGTTGTGTCGCTCGTTGCGCAAACGAGATGTTCCTGTTGAACGCATCTTGGTACTCGTCAATGGCGGTCAACTTCCCGATCTCGAGTTACGCGACGATCTGTTTGACGACTTCTGCCTCGCGCCGTTTCACCCACGCGAACTCGAAGCTCGCATTCGCCACATGTTCTGGTTTGAAATCAAAGGCAACCGCGAGTCACTTATTGAATACAGCGGCCTTGTACTCAATGTCGAAACGTATCAGGCATCATTTGGCGGTCAGGCACTCGATCTCACCTTCATGGAGTATGAGTTGCTGAAGTTTCTCGCTCAAAACCCTGGCAAAGTGTTTTCACGCGAAACTTTGTTGTCTCGAGTATGGGGTTATGAGTATTTCGGCGGAGCACGAACAGTTGACGTTCACATTCGGCGTCTGCGCGCCAAGCTTGGCGAAGAACACGCCAACCTCATTCAAACTGTGCGCAGTGTTGGATACCGCTTTGGCCAATCCAAATGGTCTGCGAGCACTCGTTAAATTGCAGCAGTAATCAATGTGGCAATACCAATGCCAAAAAACAGCACTGCAGCACAGCGTTGAATTACCCGCAGCGGAACTTTTGTAGTTAGCCACGAACCGGTTAACACAGCAACACCCGACACGCTAGAAAGCGCCACAACTGCGCCAATGCCCACTGCGAGTGGGTCTGAAAATCGAGCTGCAAAACCTGCGGTGGCAAGTTGAGTGAGATCACCAAATTCAGCAACAAGGATGACCGACGCAGCCGTCCATGCAACTCGAGTATTGCTCAGCGATGTAGACCATTTGTCGGTTGCTTCGTCATCGTCATCTGTGCCGGATCGCCATGTCAGCAACCCACCCACAACAAACAACACTCCCACGAGTAATTGAATTGGTCGCTCGGGCAACCGTGTCAACGCAGAACCGAAGATCACCGCAATAAGAACGTGTACTGCATAACCACATGACACACCGATCCACACGGGAAGACGGCGACGGAAATGAGTTGACAACAACAGCGTGGCAAACATCGTTTTATCCGGAAGTTCGGCAAGAAAGATTGCGAGGAACGTGACTAACGCATGTTGCAACATGAACTAAGCGACGTAATGAGCTTGCATCCGCTGAGCAAGAACGCGATGAGTACGCAACATCTCATCGACTTTGTTGCTCACCAGTTGACCATTTTCAACTATTGATCGCCCGTGCACAATCGTATGCTTTGCACTGACAGGACCACAGCGCAACCATGCCTCAATCGGGTCAGCAATCGCGCCGGCAAATGCAGGGCCTGTTAACGACCACACCGCGATATCGCCAACAGCGCCAACCGAAATCTCGCCAATTTCCCCAACGCGACCCAAACAACCCGCCCCGCCACGTGTTGCGATTTCTAACGCCATCCGAGCGGTGCCGGCGTCGGCACCATCTTTTAGTTTTGCCAACAACATCGCTTGTCGTGCCTCCAGCCACAACGAAGCCGAGTCAGCAGACGACGAACCATCAACACCAAGACCAACATGAACCCCAGCTTTGCGCAATGCAACCACAGGTGAAATTCCAGACGACAAAATGAGGTTGCTGCTTGGACAGTGTGCCGCACCAATACCCGCAGCACCCAACGTGTGAATCTCGTCGTGATGTGGCATCACGCAATGAGCAACCCATGTGCGACTGCTGAGCCAGCCAACTTCTTCCAGGTATTGCGTTGGTCGACAACCAAACGTTGCAATCGAAAAATCATCGTCTTCAGAGTTTTCAGCAAAGTGTGTGTGCAGTCGTACATCAAGCGTTTCTGCAAGTTCTGCTGATTCAATCATCAACTTTTTTGTCACGCTAAATGGCGAGCATGGAGCCAAGGCCACACGTACCATCGCGCCGAATGCACGATCATGATGCAGCTCTACCATTCGTTTTGATTCGGCCAAGATCACATCGTGATCCTGCACCACATTGTCGGGTGGTAGACCACCATCTTTTTCTGACAACGACATTGACCCACGAGTTGGATGGAATCGCACTCCGATGTCTTGTGCTGCCGTAATTGAGGCGGTCAATAGATCACCAGCACCCGCGGGATGCACATACAGATGATCTGTCGAAGTAGTGCAACCCGACAATGCCAGTTCGGCAAGACCAACCCACGTCGATACATGGGCGGATTCTTCGTTCAGTGTGCTCCACAGTGGATACAACGTCTTGAGCCAACCGAACAATGCCGCGTTAGTCATGGGTGGAAACGCACGCGTCAAGTTTTGATACATGTGATGGTGCGTATTGATGAGTCCTGGAGTCACCAAGCAATCAGTTGCATCAATCACTCGTGTTGCTACGGGTTCGCTTCCCGATTTACCAACACCTGAGATCAGACCATCGGTAATGGAAACCCAACCACCAGCAATCTCGCTGCGCTGGTTGTCGACTGTTGCGACAAGCGTCGCGTTACGGATGAGAAGGTCAGATATTGGTGTCAATGAGTTCGCTACCCGCGTGGCGCTTATCAGCATCTTTCTGCAAGAAAAATCCGATTAACGCAGCAAGACCAGCAGTGGACAAGCCAACAACAACAGGAAACCCGATGAGGGCGAGAACGATCAGTATGGCTCCAGGCATGATGATTACCGTAGTGGCTTGAAAGCCCAGGCTTCGATCTCCACTGCACCGCCGAATGGCAACGAGGCCACACCGATCGTGCTGCGTGCTGGGCGGCTTCCGTCAAATCCAGCAACGTATGCCGTATTAAATGTGGCAAAGGTGTCCATGTCGGTCAAGAAGCACAAGGTCTTTTTGACATCGTGGATACTGCATCCTGCTGATGCGAGTTGGGCCTTCAGATTGACCACAGCCTGAGCAGTTTGTTTGGCGACGCCACCTGCAACGATTTTGCCGTCAACAACACCAAGTTGTCCGGACACAATGACCCAGTCACCTGCACGCACAACCGGCGTATAGGGCCCCAACGGTGCCGTCGCCGTTTTCTTTACAGCTTTCTTTGCTGTTTTCTTTACGGCTTTCTTTACGGTTTTTTTCGCGATTTTTTTTGCAGACTTTTTAGCGGTGGCCATGCCTTCATCGTATCCGCCGATGCCAGCAACCTGAAAACTTCTTATACGATGAAGACATGATCTCCCGCCGCCAGTTTGTAACCGGAACACTTGCAACATTTGGATTTGGCGGGTCACTGAGTTTTCTGACTGCATGTTCAACTGGCCCGTCAGCAAGCACTGACGAACTCTTCCAAGTGGTACAGCGCTTTCCTCAAGTACTTGTTCCCGGTGAAGTTCGGCTACCAATTTCACTTGCTCATCAAGCAGGGATGCTCGGTAAAACCAGTGGTATTGATTTGCCTACCGAGTTACGTGCCACGTTGGTTAACTCCGATACGGGCGAGGTCGTCGTGGAAAACGCCGTCGCCACACGACACGATGCAAACATTGACCCGCCGTACTGGCCATTTCGAATCACGGTTTCAGATGTTGGTATCTACTCACTGATCGTCGAGGGCGGAACACCCGAAGGAGCAGGAGTACAGATCATGGATCCGGCTTCGATCTCTGTGCCACTCATTGGCACTGCACTTCCAGGCTTTGATACACCGACACCTGAAAACCCACGTGGCGTAAACCCCATCTGCACACGTTCACCCGAGCCATGCCCACTGCACGACATCACACTGAACGAAGCACTGCAACGTGGCAAACCGATTGCATACTTGGTGGGCACACCTGCTCATTGCCAAACAGGAACATGTGCACCCGCACTAGACGCGCTGTTGTCACTGCGCGAGACACTTGGCGACAGCATCATCATGTTGCATGCCGAGATCTACACGGACGACACAGCAACGATTGTTGCCCCTGCTGTCGAAGCAGTGGGAATGAGTTATGAGCCTGCGCTGTTTATCACCGATGCACAAGGCATCATCGTTGAACGCTTTGACGCAATTTTTGATTCAGTTGAAGTCACCGAAGCGCTGAGGGCGCTCGGAGTTCTGTAATCAATCAGCTAAAGCTGTTGCCACAACCACATGTGCGTGATGCATTTGGGTTGTTGATCTTGAAACCTGCGTCTTGCAAACCATCTTGGTAGTCAAGACTTGCGCCTACCAACAACTGCGATGAGGCTTGGTCAACAACAACTTTCACATCACCGAATGTAAGTGTCTGATCTTCTGGTGTGAAGTCGCCATCAAAAAACATCTCGTATGAAAACCCAGAGCAACCACCAGGTCGTACTGCAACGCGCAATGCTAAATCGGTTGCGCCTTCAGCCTCGAGTAATTGCTTTACCTTTGATGCTGCGTTGTCGGTAAGTGTGATCATGTTCCTCATGATACCCCCGACCTTGCACAAGGTAAAGGGCACAGCCCAACATTGTTTCGATCATCACGGTAGGTTTTAACTATGACCAGCAAGGCCCACCCGCCCACTGCTGATGTGGTGCGTGAACTGCTTCGGGCCGTCATGGACCCCGAACTAGGCGACAATATTGTCGATTTGGGCATGGCAGGCGACATCACAGTCAGCGCCGAAGGCGTTGTTGCAATTGGCATGAAACTGACCATTAAGGGCTGTCCGTTGCGCGTCCAGATCAAGAACGACATCGAATCACGTGTGCTCGTTCATCCTGGAGTGAGCAAGGTAACCATCGACTGGGGCGAGATGACTGCAGACGAACGCAGTGCGGTGATGACCCGTGCACGGTGGAATGCTCGCGAGCAGGCGAACGAAACACAAATCCCGCTCAATGCTCGAGTGCTTGCGATTGCCAGTGGCAAAGGTGGTGTGGGCAAAAGTTCAGTAACCGTCAACTTGGCTGCCGCACTTGCAGCACAAGGACATGTCGTTGGAGTATTGGATGCAGACATTTGGGGGTTCTCGATCCCGCGCATGTTGAACATGCCCGATCGACTTGAGGCTCATCGAGCTGATGGCAGCGACAAGGCGCGCATCATTCCTAATGAACGCCACGTTGGTGCAGGACTTCTGAAAGTTGTGTCAACAGGAATGCTTGTTGAAGACGAAGGGACTGCACTGATGTGGCGCGGTCTGATGTTGACTAAAGCGGTCGAACAGTTTTTGCACGATGTTCATTGGGGCGACCTTGATTACTTGCTCATCGATATGCCACCCGGTACGGGCGATGTGCAAATGGGATTAGCCCGCATGTTGCCGCGCACTGACCTAATTATTGTCACCACCCCTGCAGTCTCGGCACAGAAGGTTGCCATTCGTGCGGCAGATATGGCGCGTCGTAGTTTTCTTCGTGTTGCCGGTGTGATCGAGAACATGACGTCGTTTACGTGCGAACACGGCACCGAGTACGAACTGTTTGGCAAAGGCGGCGGGCAAACACTTGCCACCGAGATTGGCGCACCGTTACTTGGCAACATTCCAATTGAATCTGCAGTTGCCCATGGCAGTGACACTGGTGAACCAATTGTGCTGTCGCGATCGGGTGCTGCTGCGCAAGCCTTTACGACAATTGCCCAACGCATCATCGATGAAACAGTGTCGACTCAAGACATGATCGGTTGCTCTGCACGCACCGAAGACGTAGTGCAAGTGTCAATTTCGCAACGCAACTAGTTCTTAAAGTCTGCGTCCCCGGGAAACGACACGCCAATAACCCGACCTTCTTCATCAACACGCAATTGCGGAACAATTGCAGTTGGAGTCCCAATCTTTTTTGCTGCAACTAATGCATCGGCTGTGGTGCCGAAAGGAAGCAAGAACTCAAGATTACGGATAGTCGGTGGCATCATTGCCAAGCTTCCGTTGCTATGTCGCTCGAGTGCATCTGCGGGCGTTACCCACAGGCTGTCGATGGTTTCGTTGTCGTCATGAAGTGGCTCTTGTCCATCGGGGGCCCGCGCAACAAAGAATCGGGTGTCAAACCTTCGTGCCTCGCCAAGTGGTGTAATCCAATGACTTACATAGTGAATATTGTCTGTGATCAGGTGCAGGTCTTCATCTGCGCACAACTGCATCATTGAAATCGAACCTTCATGCACAGCGTGTCGTGCGGTCATGTAGCGAGCAATGAGTTCATCGCCTTCAAAACGAATGAGGTCTGTGGTCTCGCCATAACGAGCTAGCAGCACTCCTGCTTCCTCAAAGCATTCTCTGATTACCGCAACCCAATACGACAACCCGCCATGTGATAGCCCCAACAATGCACTGGCTTCTTCATCAGTCATTCCATCGCAATGTGCTTCAAGCGTTTCTTCTGCATCATTTGCATCTACTCGCCCGCCAGGAAAGACATACATTCCTTTAGCAAACGCGGCACTCAACGTACGTTGCAACATAAACACTTCAACACCGTTGATCGGATGATCGCGCAACAACATCACGGTTGCAGCGGGCCTAATTGGCACCGTTGTTGGATCAAAGTCTTGCGCGGTCATGCTGTGGTTTCTGAGGGAGCCAATCGTTTGCTTCGTCCCAACACATATGCGCCAAGCACCGCAACGGCGCTACCGAGCACCGCTAGCGGCGCAACGGATTCGTTGTTTACAAACACGCCTAGCGCAAGAGATACTGCCGGCATCAAATACAAACTTCCTGATGCACGCGTCGATCCAATTCGACCAGACAGCGTGACCATTGCGTAGTGCGCAACTGCCGTTCCTAGCACTCCCAGTGCGAGCATCGCGGCGAATGCCGTCCACTTAAATGGGCGATCATTGTTGATCAGTGAGTACACACCAAGCGGGGCAAGAAACAGCACAGCCACAATCTCGGCGCGAAACAACACAGGCAATGAACCAAAGAGTTGTTGGAGCGGTGCTGCAACATTTAATGCAAAGCCATACATCACCAATGCTCCAAGAATCAAAAACACGCCAAAGGAACTTGATGAGCTCTCGCGAATTGAAGGCAATGCAATAAACACGACGCCCAAAAAACCAATAGCCAAACCAAATATCTGACCACCAGGTGGCAAGCGCCTTGCAATGACAGAGGCAACTACAGCAACAAACAGCGGAGTCGCACCGTTCAACATGCCCGTCACGCTGCTCGACACATGCTGTTCGGCAAATGGAAAGGCTGTTAACGGAATCACCAGCCACACCAAAGACAGGATCACAATTTGCAGCCATGCCTGACTGGGGACGCTTTGCCGAGCGCGTGGAATCAGACTGAGCGTGATACATCCAAACAGCACGCGCATTGGCGTAATCAATCCTGGAGCAAATGAATCAAGACCAATGTCGATGAAATAAAACGATGATCCCCAGACCACTCCTGGCACCATCAATAACAACCAATCAATGGGTTGTAGCTGGGTGGTTTCAGACAGCTCTCTTCGTATGGCTGCCTCGGTGCTCACTCGTTACCTTTTCGCTTTTCGCGATAGTCGCGAGCTGCGCCTTCCAATGGTTCGATCTCTAACGTGATTCCATCAATGGCAGCAACACGAAACGGGCTGCCGGTGTTGATCGGTGTTGAACGGTTGGTGCGTGCTCGCCACTGACCGTTGTGCACTGTCACGATTCCTTCGGGATTCACATCGCTCATGGCAATGCCTTCAGCACCAATCAGCCATTCGCGACCAATCGTTGGTGTTGCAAATCGAGTGCGCACCATGCTCGGCATGCCAACGATGAATGCAAGTGCCATCATGCCAATTCCCGATACGAGCGTGATCCATGACATTCGCATGTTGGATCCATCAATCGGTTGGTACAACGCAAACGATGCAATAACAAATGCAGTGAGTCCAACTCCAGTCCAAAATCGTGGAACCCCCACCTGAACGTCTACAGCAAAGGCAACAATCGCCATCACCAACAGCGCAACTGCCCATCCACGAATTGGCAATGCTGCCAAACCGTAAATGCCGAGCATCGAACATATCGCGCCAACAACTCCGGCGATACCAATTCCAGCGGTGAAAAACTCGAAGATCAAAAGCGACAACCCGATTGCAAACAATAAATATGCAACAGGCGGGCTGGCCACTGTGTGCATCAACTGATCGGTGAGTTCCAACTTGTAAAAACGTGCCTGAGTTGCGTCACGAACAATTTGTCCCGTTTCGTCAACTGTTTCGACAACCGTATTTAGCTCGGTGCCACCTACGGTGATGCCGTCTAGTGCCAACAACATATTGCGTACTACCGGCACGCCTTCGTCATCACCCGCAAAGTTAAGGATTCCTTCTTTACGTGCTTCGCTAAACCCGATGCTTGATGTGCGCAATATTGCACTGCTGTCACCAAACGACGTCTCTTCTCCGTTGACCTGCAGTGCTGGTCCGGTGAGCCCAATGAGAGCACCCGGTGCCATCGCGCGCACATCTGCAACGGTTAATAACTGAGCCGACAATCCAAATGCGCGAGCACTTGACGGCCCAACCCACACGGCAACCGGGATGCGAGCGTCAGCGATTTTTTCAAGCAAGCCAGCCATGCGTTCGTGTGAAACAACTGCACCACGAGAGTTGAGCTGCAAGACCATTGCTTGAGCACCATTTGATTCCGAACGCTCAATCGCATTCTCAATTGAGGCAACGACCACTTCGTCAATTAATCCGCTCACGGCAACAATGTCCACAGGCGCAAGGTCGGACGCGGTCTCGGCTGACGCATTAGTTCCGACGGAAAGCAACAACGCACCGGCAGCCAGAGCCACCAAGCCCAATCGTGAAACACGCGACAACCTATGCACGAAAAACCTCCGGGGTTTGCAGAACTGCACCTGTACGGTATCTGCGCGACGACTATCCAGTCATCTCCTAATCCCAACAAGTGCTGGAAGGTATAGTTCTCTTGTGCATATTTTGATTGGAACTGATGCTCAGTGGGTACTTGATGACATTCTCGGTGCCCTGAGTTCTCCTGAAAATTCCTTCACAGTGTGCAGCAATGGTCGCGATGTTCCCAAAGCAATCGAAACTCGCACGCCCGACATTGCCATCCTCGACTTGCAATTTGGAACGATGGGTGGAATGGCGGTCACCATGAACCTGCGACTTGACCACAGTGATCAACGCATCCCACATATTCCGGTCCTCATGTTGCTTGATCGAAATGCTGACGTCCATCTGGCTCGCCGCAGCGGGGCAGAAGGTTGGATTGTGAAGCCACTTGATGCGTTGCGCATTCAGCGTGCTGTTCGCGCAATTGTCGATGGCGACACTTGGCATGAAGGCACCACTGCTGGCGCCGCGCCAGTTGCTCACTAATTTTTTGTAAACGACTGCGGTATTGCCGCTCATTCAGGCAACACTGAAGGCATGGTTTCGCAGTCACCCCGTCAACTCACTCTCCCATCAACGCTTCTTCCCACCGATGGGCGCTTCGGGAGTGGCCCATCCAAGGTTCGACACGAACAACTTGAAGCGTTGATGTCTGCAGGAAAGCATGTGCTCGGCACATCGCACCGTCAGGCACCCGTCAAACATGTCCTTGGCAGTGTGCAAGATCAACTTCGGACATTGTTTTCGTTACCCACAGACTGGGAAGTGGTTTTCGGAAATGGCGGCGCCAGCATGTTTTGGGATGCTGCATCGTTTGGGCTCATTACTGCGCGCAGTGAACATGTGGTGTTAGGTGAGTTTTCTTCAAAGTTTGCCGATGTCACGCGTAGCGCTCCGCACCTACAAGATCCTGTCGTCATTGAGGCTACACCTGGATCTATTGCTGAGCCCCAACTGGCCGATGTTGATGCGTATTGCTTCACGCACAACGAGACAAGCACGGGTGCAGCAATGCCACTCGTTCGACCATCATCACCAGGTGACGCACTTGTCATTGTTGATGCAACATCTGCAGCAGGAGGCATTGCGTGGGACACATCACAAGTAGACGTGTATTACTTTTCGCCACAAAAGGGTTTTGGTTCGGAGGGCGGAACATGGATTGCGTTGTGCTCGCCACGCGCAGTCGAACGCATTAGCTCCATCGCACAATCAAACAGATGGTGTCCAACTTCGCTCAACCTTGCAGTGGCGCTCGAAAACTCGCGTGCGCAGCAAACGTTCAATACTCCTTCACTGTCCACCTTTGTGTTACTTGACAATCAATTGCAGTGGATGCTGAACAACGGTGGTCTGGATTGGTGTTTGCAACGAACCAAAGAATCTTCTGAATTTTTGTACAACTGGGCA
>JAURJB010000079.1 GCA_030832455.1 Acidimicrobiales bacterium | reverse complement strand
CGAATTTGAGCCGCGAAACAACGAATTGTTGCGCATCCGTGCACAGTTACAACACCGCATTGACGACTGGCATCGCGATCGCATTGACCGCCCGTTCGATGTTGTTAACTACGAAGCATTTCTTCGCAACATTGGGTACATCGTTCCCGAAGGCGACGCATTCGTAATTGATACGGCAAATGTAGATCCTGAGATTTCAATCATTGCCGGGCCACAGCTTGTAGTTCCAGTGATGAATGCTCGTTATGCGCTGAACGCAGCCAACGCTCGATGGGGTTCGTTGTACGACGCGCTGTATGGAACTGATGCGCTCGGCACCCCAAACCCGGGCGGCGCATACAACGCACAACGTGGTGCGCAGGTAATTGCATGGGCACGCGAACTGCTCGATGTTGCGGTTCCTTTCAGTGGCGCACGTCATGCACACGTCTCCAACTATGAAGTACAACGCGGTGAATTAGTTGGCTTTGTTTCTGGTAATGCACATCATCTCAGTGACTCCAACGCATTCATTGGCCACAAAGGCGATCCTGCTTCACCAAGTTCGATTTTCCTCAAACACAATGACCTCTTCATCGAAATCGTGATTGATCGATCGCATCCAATCGGTGCAACCGACCAAGCCGGAATGTGCGACGTGGTTCTCGAATCTGCCCTCACCGCCATTATGGACTTTGAAGATTCTGTTGCCGCAGTAGATGCGCCCGACAAAGTGACCGTGTACCGCAATTGGCTAGGCCTTATGAAAGGCACGCTCACCGAACAAGTCTCTAAAGGCGGTCGCACATTTACACGCGTCATTGCCAGCGATAAGACATTCACTGATCGTGACGGCAAGCCAGCCTCGCTGAAGGGCACATCGCTCATGTTGGCCCGAAACGTTGGCCACCTGATGACCACCCCTGCTGTAGTGCAAGCAGATGGAAGTGAAATGCACGAGGGCATTGTTGATGCTTTGGTTACCGCAACGTGTGCACTGCACGATTTACTCAAATCCACTGCCAAGAATTCAACAGCGGGCTCGGTGTATATCGTGAAACCCAAAATGCACGGGCCAGACGAGGTCAGTCTGACGTTGGACCTGTTCTCGCGCATCGAAGATCTCTTTGGCTTACCGCGCAATACCCTGAAAGTCGGCATCATGGACGAAGAGCGGCGCACCACGGTGAATCTGGCTGAATGTATTCGCGCCGCAAAGTCGCGTGTAGCTTTTATTAACACCGGGTTCCTCGACCGCACAGGCGACGAGATCCACACCAGCATGGAGGCCGGCCCAATGGTGCCCAAGGCAACCATGAAAATGCAGGGCTGGATTAAGAGCTACGAAGACCGCAATGTGGACATTGGTCTGGCCTGCGGATTCCCCGGAAAGGCCCAAATTGGCAAGGGAATGTGGGCCGCCCCCGACGTCATGGGCGACATGTTGGTACAGAAAATCGCCCACCCACAATCGGGAGCAAATTGCGCGTGGGTGCCCTCACCAACTGCCGCCACCCTGCATGCCACGCACTATCACCGCGTCAGCGTGAAGCAACGCCAACGCGAACTTGCTGGCCGCAACGACGCCACATTGCAACAAGTGCTCACTATTCCACTTGGTAACCCAGCCGAATGGACACAAGCAGAAATAGAACGCGAAATTGATAACAACGCGCAAAGCATTCTTGGTTATGTGGTGCGGTGGATTGATCAAGGCATTGGTTGTTCCAAAGTTCCCGACATCAACAACGTTGGGCTCATGGAAGACCGAGCAACATGCCGAATCTCTTCACAGCAACTTGCCAACTGGATTCGCCATGGGGTGATCACACGCGATCAAGTCGAGGCTTCGCTGCAACGCATGGCTGTGTTTGTTGATGAACAAAATGCAGGTGATGCGGCGTACACGCCACTTGCCCCCAACTTCGACACCATCGCATTCCAGTCTGCCCGCGACCTCATCACGATGGGTTGCGAACAACCTTCGGGATACACCGAACCGATTCTTCATTCACGTCGTATCCAACGTAAAGCACAACAGAAAGCAACATCATGATCACACTTGCCATTGCCAAAACCATTATCACTGGCGCACATGCCGAAGCTGCGAAAAGCAATTTCAAACCACTTTCGGTTGTGGTGCTTGATAAAGGCGCTCACGTTGTTGCATTCGAAAAGCAAGATGGATCATCCAACAAGCGATTTGAAATTGCGTTCGGAAAAGCAAATGGCGCTCTTGCACTTGGCATGGGTTCGCGAGCACTTATGGCACGCGCAGAGTCGCAGGCTTATTTCATCAACGCTGCAACAGCAGCAATTGGCGGATCACTCATTCCTGTACCAGGGGGCGTGTTAGTAAAGGACGCGAGCGGCGTAACCATAGGTGCAGTTGGCATTAGTGGCGACACGAGCGACAATGACGAAGCTGCTGCAATTGCTGGAATCGTTGCTGCTGGCTTTACACCGGATGCCGGCTGAGCAGTTTCGCGATTAGATGCGAGGGTCGACGAGCACGCGGCTCTTGACCTTGCCCTGCAGAATTGAGTCCAGGTACGGCTCAACGGTGTCGAGCCCAACGACAATCGACTCCTGAGTATCGAGCCACGTTGGCTTTAGGTCGGCTGCAATGCGCGTCCACATCATCTTGCGATCTTCCATTGAGCCGCTCACGCTATCGATACCGAGCAGGTTGACTCCTCGCAAAATGAACGGAAGCACTGTGGTTGGCAAGTTTGCGCCACCAGTCAGTCCGCTTGCAGCAACCGACGCACCGTATTTAAGTGTGCGCAAGACATACGCAAGCGTGTTGCCGCCAACGCAGTCCACTGCCCCAGCCCAACGCTCCTTTTCCAGCGGTTTTGTTTGCTCAACTGAGGTTTCGCTGCGGTCAATAATGTCTGTGGCGCCAATTGACTTCAGCCAATCGCCTTCACTTGCTTTGCCTGTACTGGCGACCACTTCGTAGCCACGTGCAGCCAACATGCCCACTGCATATGAACCAACGCCACCAGTGGCTCCCGTAACGATTACTGGGCCAGTTCCCGTCTTCAAGCCAGCGCGCTCTAGAGCATCCACCGACATCGCTGCAGTAAAGCCCGCAGTGCCCACCATCATTGCGGTCTTCGTGGTGAGACCTGCAGGCATTGGAATAACCCACTTCGCAGGAACACGAGCCATAGTTGCAAAGCCACCGTTATGCGCAACACCAATGTCGTTGCCATGAACAATGACTTTTGAGCCAACTGCTATGGATGCATCGCTTGATTCAACAACAGTTCCAGCAAGGTCAACACCAGGAATCAACGGGT
>JAURJB010000078.1 GCA_030832455.1 Acidimicrobiales bacterium | reverse complement strand
TAACCAGATGGCCCTTGATATCCATGCCCAAAATGTTTCCCGCATGCAGACGCACTTCTTCTGCGTTGTTCGCAAGCTTGATTCCGCCTGCCTTGCCACGACCACCAACTTGCACCTGTGCCTTAACAACAACTGGATACAACGCCTTCTCAGCTTCGACTAACGCCTCATCAACTGTGTGTGCGACTCCACCTGCAGACACCGGAATGTTGTACTTCGCAAAATACTGTTTGCCCTGATACTCGAAGAGATCCATGTTGCTACTTTCCTGTTATTGCTCTTTGGCGTCGAGCGCTTGCTCGAGCCACTGAGCGATGTCTTTCAATGAAGAACCTGGACCAAAAATCTCGCCAACACCTTGCTTGCGAAGTTCGCGAGCATCGGCATCAGGGATCACGCCACCACCAAACACCAGAACATCGTCGAGTCCACGCGATTTCAATTCGTCCATCACGCGAGGAAACAGCGTGAGGTGAGCGCCAGAGAGAAGCGACAAGCCAACAGCATCGACATCTTCTTGCAAAGCAGTTTCTGCAATTTGCTCTGGCAACTGATGCAGACCTGTGTAAATGACTTCGAAACCATGGTCGCGCAAAGCACGAGTGATGGTTTTGGCGCCTCGATCATGGCCATCTAGGCCAGGCTTGGCCACTACAACGCGGTAAGGACGTTTCACGACTACAGAACCCTACGCCCTCTGACGTGACAGATACCAACCCACAGATATCCCCACGGGTTGGTCGGGAGCATCCACGATCGGTAACACTTGCATCATGAGACCGTGGCTACGCACACCCTTGGCCCGCGCAGTCCTGCCCATCATCGGGGGCATTGCATTTTTCGCTGTGTTGTTTGGGGTGACGTGGTTGATGGCGACGTATGTCACCAACCGAACCGAGGTCGTCTCCACCCCTGGCAACCGCACCTTTGTGGTGGGCAAAGTGGCAGACATTGCCAAGTCAATTGCAGAGGATGGTCCTGTCCTCTATCCCGACTTGCGCGATCCGCTTGGCAAACGCTCCATCGTGATCGAACACAACGGCAGCGATGTAGCAAAAGGTTGGCAGGTGTATTACGCCTACCCTGCCGATAAGTCTGCAGACTGCCTTGTAGTACAAATAGAAAAAACACATACGTTCACAGACTGCGATGGACGCACATTAAACGTCGATCAATTGATGCCGCCCAATGATGTGCGACCAATTGTGGAAAACAAAACCACTCTGCTGATTGATCTTCGCAGTACAACAGGCACTGTTACGCCGTAGCGAAACTACTCGGCAAGTTTTTTAAGAGGCGCCCACGAGAGAGACAAATGTTTCTCGCCAACTAAACGGAAACGAATTGCAGCTTCCGCTTTTTCACCTTGACCACGAATGTCGATGATGATGCCTTCACCGAAGGTGGGATGCACGATTTCATCGCCAATGCGCAACCCGTGGTTCTCAGTCTGCATCTGCGCTTGAGATACTGGCGCAACGGTTGGTGCATTGCGCGAGAGGCGCGGCGTTTGTGCGTATCCGCGATCTGCTTGCGAGCGATAGCTGTAGCGCTGCGAGTCGGCACCCGAATCGGTGTTTCCCTGACGTTCAATCAGTTCATCTGGAATCTCGCTCAAGAACCGCGATGGCGGGTTGTAGTTGGTGTTTCCAAACAGACTACGACTCCATGCGTGGCTGAGCACCAGTCGTTCTTTGGCACGAGTGATGCCGACATAGGCAAGCCTGCGTTCTTCTTCAAGTTCGACCGGGTCGGTAAGTGCACGGCTGTGAGGAAAGATTCCCTCTTCAACACCAACGATAAAGACAACAGGAAACTCGAGACCCTTTGCCGAATGCAACGTCATTAACGTGACATGGTTTTCGGAATCAATCTGATCGGTGTCTGCAACAAGTGCAACCTGTTCGAGAAATTCATCTACCTGCATAAACTCGCTTGCAACACCGATTAATTCTTGAATGTTTTCTTCGCGACCTGCAGATTCGACGGTGTCTTCTGTAACAAGCTCGGCGAGATAGCCACTCTTTTCCATCGCATGCCGCAACACTGCGCCTGGGCCATCTTCAAGCATCGCCTGACATTCATCAATCAGTTGCGTGAAGCCATTGATCCCCCGCACTCCGGCGGCGCCTACACCCGCTTCGCTTGCACGGCGAAGCGCCAAGGCAAAGGAAATGCCCGATTCGTTGGCATATGTATCAACCTTGGCCACCGTGGTGTCGCCAATGCCGCGCTTGGGAACATTGAGCACCCGCTTGACGCTCACTTCGTCAAGTGGGTTTGAGGCCAACCGCAAATATGCAAGCGCGTCTTTGATTTCACGGCGGTCATAAAACTTGGTGCCACCAATAACTTTGTACGGAACACCGCCATACGTGAGCGATTCCTCGAGAACACGACTCTGAGCATTGGTGCGATAAAACACTGCTAATTCGCTCCACTTGCGATGTTCGTGGTCGTGCAGCTCTTTGAGTTGCGCAATGACCCACTTCGCTTCATCAAACTCGTCGTTAGCGAAATAGCGAACGATCTTTTCACCCTGCCCCTGGTCGGTCCATAAGTCTTTTGGCTTGCGGCTCTCGTTGTTGGTGATTACCGCATTGGCTGCATCGAGAATGGTTTGCGTACTGCGGTAGTTCTGAGCCAACACCACGGTGGTGACTTCGGGAAAGGCATTTTCGAATTCCAAGATATTGCGGAAATCTGCTCCACGAAAGCGATACACGCTTTGGTCGGAGTCGCCCACCACACACACGTTGTGATGCAGCGCACCCAACATGACCACTATCGCATTCTGCGCCATATTTGTATCTTGGTACTCGTCGATCATGATGTGTTTAAAGCGCTCTTGGTATACGCGAAGCACTTCGGGGTGCTGGCGGAACAAGCGCACAACATTAGTGAGCAAGTCATCAAAATCCATTGCGCCTGCACGTTCAAGACGCTTTTGATACTCGCGGTACACGTCAACATATTTTTGATCAATGTTGTTGTTGACTTGCTGCGCCGCGTCATGTGGGATGATGAGTTCGTTTTTCCACAAACTGATGCGCGCTTGCACGCCGCGTGCGCTGTACCGCTTTGGGTCGAGACCTAAGTCGCGGATGCAATAACCCACCAGGCGTTGGGCATCGGATTGGTCGTAGATCGAAAATGTTTTGGGATATCCAAGATGCTCGGCCTGAGCCCGCAGAATACGCACACACGCCGAGTGAAATGTGCTGACCCACATGCTCTTGGCTACTGGGCCAACCAACGCCTGAACTCGGTCGCGCATTTCTTGTGCAGCCTTGTTAGTAAACGTGATCGCCAAAATGTGCATGGGGTGCACGTCGTGGGCAAT
>JAURJB010000077.1 GCA_030832455.1 Acidimicrobiales bacterium | reverse complement strand
AGCACCGGCTCTGCATCGAGATGTTTCGGCAACGGCAACTGCACCAAAATTCCGTGCACGGATGGGTCGGCTACAAGCTTGCGCACCTCTGCTTCAACTTGTTCTTGCGTCGCATCGTCTTCAAGATGCACACCGACCGAAATCATTCCGGCTTCTTGAGCTTTCTTGTGCTTGCTGGCTACATAAATATGACTTGGCTTATCGCCACCTACCAACACCGTTGCCAAGCACACTGCTGGCGAACCAGCAGCCTCAATCTCTTTGCGCAAACGCGCAACAGTTTCGTCGCGCAAGTTATTGCCATCCATCAAGATGGCGCCACCTGGCGTTCGCTTGTACTCAGTGCTCATGAAAGACCGACGATTTCGCCATTCTCATCAAAGTCGATGATTGCTGCGGCCGGCTTGGTACCAAGACCAGGCAGAGTGCGCATGTCGCCACAAATTGGATACACGAAGCCTGCACCAACTGACGCACGAACTTCACGCACGTTGAGCGTGTGACCCTTCGGTGCACCCTTCAACGAAGCATCGCCCGAAATCGAGAGGTGAGTCTTAGCAATACACACTGGCAAATGACCAAAGCCATTGTCGGTGTAGTTCTTCAACTGCTTAGTTGCAAGTGCTGAATACGTCACGTTTGCTGCGCCGTAGATGGTCTTGGCAACAGTCTCAATCTTTTCCTTAAGTGACGCATCATCGGTGTACAGCATGTGGAAGTTGTTCTTTTCATTGCATGCTTCCTCCACTGCTTTTGCCAACTCAACTGCACCGGCTCCACCATCGGCGAAGTGCGTGCACAATGCAACGCGTGCTCCTGCAGACAAGGCAATCTTGCGAATTGCTTCGTGTTCTGAAGCATGGTCGGTTGGGAATGAGTTGATGGCAACAACTGGAACCACACCATGGGCTTTAACGTTTTCGATCTGTGCGCGCAAGTTCTCACCACCCATCTCAACGTCTGCCGGGTTTTCTGCAAGCAAGTCTGGAGGCAATGCCTTACCAGCAACGATCTTGTACTTACCGGAGTGAGCCTTCAATGCGCGCACTGTTGTTACCAACACTGCTGCGTCTGGGGTCATACCCGAGTAACGGCACTTGATGTTAAAGAAGCGCTCTGCACCCATGTCGGCTCCGAATCCTGCTTCGGTGATCAGATAGTCACCACAATGAATGCCGATCATGTCGCCGATAATGGATGAATTACCGTGCGCGATGTTTCCAAATGGGCCAGCGTGGACGATTACTGGCGTATTCTCCAACGTCTGCAACAAGTTTGGCTTAATTGCATCACGCATGATGACTGACATTGAGCCTGCGGCACTGAGCTGCTCTGCTGTTACTGGTTCGCCTTTGGTGTTGTAACCAACAACGATGCGAGCGAAACGCTTACGCATGTCTTCAAGCGATGTTGACAAGGCAAGAATTGCCATCACTTCTGAAGCTGCAGTGATGTCGAATCCGGTTTGACGAACAACGCCGTCTTCCTTGGTTCCCAGACCAACGATGATGTTGCGCAACGAACGATCGTTTACGTCGATTACTCGGCGCCATGTGATGTTGTCCATGTCAAGGTCGAGTTCATTGCCCTGATGCAAATGGTTGTCCACCATTGCTGACAAGAGGTTGTGTGCCGCAGTTACCGCGTGGAAGTCACCAGTGAGGTGCAAGTTGAGCAATTCCATTGGGATGACCTGGCTGTAACCACCACCAGCAGCGCCGCCCTTAATACCAAAAGTTGGTCCCATTGATGGCTGACGAAGACTGATGATTGCGTTCTTGCCGATGTGCTTAAACGCTTGGCCAAGTCCAACCGTTGTTGTGGTCTTTCCTTCGCCGAGTGGCGTTGGGGTAATTGCGGTAACCACTACATACTTTGCCTTCGGACGCGACTTCAATTCATCAATTGCATCGAGACTGATTTTTGCGAGGCTCTTGCCGTAAGGCTCAAGCAGATGTTCGCCGATCCCCATCTGGGCAGCGATGTCCTTCAGTGGCAGTGGCTTACCCTGGCGCGCAATTTCGAGATCTGATGGAAACGACATATTGGAGACTCCCCGGTCAATGGCCACTACGTGGCGATTTGGTCGCACCACTATATAGGAGCGATGGGTCGCTGATATATGACACTCCCCGTATGGATTTGCCGAACTCTGTGGGGTGGCACGTCATCTATGTTGGTCTGGTGACCACAGGCCTTCCAATCGTCGACATTTCGCCGTTGCGCGCGGGTTCATCTAGCCCCAATTACGCCACGGCTTCTGCCGAACTGTATGCAGCGTTGAGCGAAATCGGGTTCGCCATCGTGGTTGGCCATGGTGTCGATCCTGAAATCACGGCGAATATGCGTGCCGCAGTGAGGGCAGTGTTTGACACTCCCCGCGACGTGTTAGCGAACAACATGGTGGTCAAAGGCAACTATCGCGGATTTGTTCCACTTGGATATTTCACACCCAATTCTGGAAAAGGAAAAGCCGACCAGTACGAAGCGTGGAAGTTGCATTACGAAACAGATGCGAACGACCCCATTCGCTCTCAATGTGATTTGTATGGCCCGAACGTGTGGCCAGCAATTGATGTAGATGTTCGCACACCAATCATGAATTACTGGCACGCACTCGATGCCGTAAGCGAAACGCTCATCATCGCGCTGTGCACACAACTTGGAGTCGACCCAACTGTGTTGTTGTCGTGCATGAACATGCCGCTCACCAACATGACGCTGCTTAACTATCCCCCAGTCGAGCCTCAGGCTGACACATGGGGAATTCATCCACATAAGGACTTCAATTTGCTTACGTTGCTTGCTCATGATCCGATCGGCGGACTTGAAGTGCGTAACCGCAACGACGAGTGGATTAATGCTCAGTGCCCAAAGGGCGGCATGGTGCTCAATGTTGGCGACATGTTGGAGCTATGGAGTGGAGGTCGATTGTTGTCTACCCCACACCGTGTTTTCAATAAGTCGGGCAAACCACGACAATCATTCCCCTACTTTTCTAAACCGCGATGGGATGTTGTGGTGCAACCACTCATTGAACCTGTTGCAGGGTTTGACCGAGTGCCACTTCATGTCGGCAGTTCTGCTGCAGACATTTGGTATTCAAATTGGCCAGACACATTGAGCTCAGACCCTGCGCAAGTGCTGGGAAAATTTGACTAGTTATTTTGGTAGCGGCGAACCAAGTCGCTTACGCACTGCCTGATTCATTTCGTCATCGAAACCGCGAACGTGCTTTTCACACAGCACTGCTGCAGTATCGCCGTCACCTTTGGCAAGTCGTTCAAACATCTCGCCGTGCTCTTGTACCGCGTGTTTCATGTCGGCCACATCGGAGATGTACAGGTGCCACAAGCGCTCACTTTGTGCATACATCATGTCGAGAGTTGCGGTAAGAAAACGGTTACCCGCTGCATCCCACACAATCTCGTGGCAACGACGGTCAATATCCATCAGGTCGTCATTGGTCGCATGTGGCTCTTCGGCGCGGATAAGCACGCGAGCCATTTCGTCCCAGTGGTCTTGCTTGCCACGCTTGGCAGCGAGCCGCATGGCATATGGCTCGAGCAATGCACGGGTCTCGTACAACATGCTCAGCTCCATGACATCGATCCCCGACACCAACATGCCCCGTC
>JAURJB010000076.1 GCA_030832455.1 Acidimicrobiales bacterium | reverse complement strand
CATGATGCTTGACCCTGATGCTGCACTCAAGAACCAAGAGGTCGTGACAAAGGACAAATCCATCTACACGATGTCAGAAGACCAGATGGGCGGGATGCTCATGGAGGCCGCAAAGATCGAGGCAGATCGCGCAGGGAAGGATGCAAAGCAACAGGTCAAGGCCACGGACAAGACCACAAAGGCTGTGGACGACCTTCACGATGCTTTCCTGACTGCGGGCAGGGCCGATCTCGCCAAGATGCTTGGTGAGGAGTACACGGGGGAGATCAGTCAAGACAATGCCGCTGCAATCAGGCGGATTCTGAAGAAGGACGGTCTCACCGCGTATGAGCGTGAGCGGGCTGCGGCTGCGGGAATCTCTCTGGACGACTTCATCTACCGGGGCGACGGTTCTGGGAGAGGGACGATTCACCCCATCAACACAGCAGATGACTTCTACGGAGCCAAGCCGGGAGGTGCCATCGACAAGGCTCTCCGTGGTGGTCGTGGTGTGACGATCAACAACCTGACCATCAACGAGTCAGGCAACCCACAGAAGACGCTCCAGATGGTCAAGCAGGCCATCGCAGCGGCCAATGGTGGGTGATGAATGGCTGACCGGCAACCACTGTTCCGAGGCGCGTTCCCAGCGGGGGCCGATGACGAGTTCAGCGGTCGCGGCGTGCGACCCGTGGTGTTCGACATCATCGCACCGGATGGTGAGACGAGCATCCTCCCGAATGATCTCAAGTTGGTGCTCCATGTGAACCCGTCTTCGATGAGCGTCAAGTACCAGCGCGTCGTGGAGCGTACACAGACCAAGAGTGGTTTCGTGGAGCAGCACTTCGGTGACGGCACCGCCGGGCTCGACTCGTTACTGCGGTGGCTGCAGCGCGAAGGCGCCACGGAAACCCGTACCGACGTGGTGTTGCGCAAGATTCGCTAAGCACGTCTTGTTTGAATTAGCAGTCTCACAGGTAGAGTGCTAACGCAGTATTTGTTGACTATTTGCTATTTGGAGGTACATCGTGTCCAAGATGATCGCATTTGACGAAGAAGCCCGCCGCGGCCTTGAAGCCGGAATGAACAAGCTGGCCGATGCCGTCCGTGTCACCCTCGGGCCAAAGGGCCGCAACGTGGTGCTCGACAAAAAGTGGGGCGCGCCAACGATCACCAACGACGGTGTATCGATTGCCAAAGAAATTGATCTTGAAGACCCATACGAGCGCATTGGTGCCGAATTGGTGAAAGAAGTAGCCAAGAAGACCGACGATGTTGCTGGTGACGGAACCACCACCGCAACCGTGCTTGCCTGGACAATGGTTCACGAAGGCTTGCGCAACGTTGCTGCCGGTGCAAACCCAATGAGCTTGAAGCGCGGAATCGAAGCAGGCGTTGCAGCAGCAGTTGCCAGCATCCGCGACTTGGCAAAAGAAGTTGATTCGAAGTCACAAATTGCTCAGGTGGCATCCATTTCTGCAGCCGATGAAGAAATCGGTCAGATGATTTCGGAAGCCATCGACAAGGTGGGCAAAGACGGAGTGATCACCGTTGAAGAAAGCCAAACCTTTGGCATGGAAATGGATCTCGTTGAGGGAATGCGTTTCGACAAGGGTTACATCTCGCCATACTTCGTCACCGACACCGACCGCATGGAAGCAGTGGTTGATGATGGCTACATCTTGTTGTATGCAGGCAAAGTTGCCAACGTGCGCGACCTTGTTCCTGTGCTCGAAAAAGTAATGCAGACGGGCAAGCAGTTGGTCATCGTTGCCGAAGACATCGAAGGCGAAGCATTGGCAACGCTGGTGGTCAACAAGATTCGCGGCACGTTTAAGAGCGTTGCGGTGAAGGCACCTGGTTTTGGTGATCGTCGCAAAGCAATGTTGCAAGACATTGCAATCCTTACGGGCGGCCAAGTTATTAGCGAAGAAGTTGGCCTCAAGCTCGACAACACCACACTGGATTTGTTGGGTCGCGCAAAGAAGATCGTGGTCACCAAAGACGAAACCACCATCATCGAAGGCGCTGGCAGCGATGCCGATATCAAGGGCCGCATTTCGCAGATTAAGGCCGAGATCGACAACACCGACAGCGATTACGACCGCGAAAAGTTGCAAGAGCGTTTGGCAAAACTTTCGGGCGGCGTTGCTGTGTTGAAGGTTGGCGCTGCGACCGAAGTTGAATTGAAGGAAAAGAAGCACCGCATCGAAGACGCAGTCAGCACCACCAAGGCAGCCATTGAAGAAGGCGTAGTTCCTGGCGGCGGCGTTGCACTACTTCGTTCGCAAGCAGCAGTGTTTGCACTGTCCGAAACCTTGAAGGGCGACGAAGCAACGGGTGCACGCTTGGTTGCCAAGTCACTTGAAGGCCCGTTGAAGCAGATTGCCGAAAACGCTGGTCTTGAAGGCGGAGTCGTTGTCGAAAAGGTTCGCAACATGAAGGGCAACGAAGGTCTCAATGCGGCAACCGGCGAATACGAAGACCTTGTCAAACTGGGCGTTATCGACGCTGCAAAGGTAACGCGTTCTGCATTGCAAAACGCGGGTTCGATTGCTGCATTGTTCCTCACCACCGAAGCTGTCATTGCCGATAAGCCAGCAGATGCTGAGCCTGCAATGCCAGGCGGAGGCATGGAGGACTACTAAACCAAGTAGACCTTTGCGAGCGCATTATCAAACATGATTGCGCTCGTTACCACAGAATCAGCACGAGGGTACGATAAGGATCTTGGGATCCTGAGTCGTGCTCTTGATGCATCTGGGGCCAAATGGAACATTGTGAACTGGGACGACCCGCAGGTGCAATGGAGCGAGTATTCAATTGCCGTATTGCGCAGCCCGTGGGACTACCACGAACGTATTGCCGAGTTCAGTGCATGGCTAAGAGTGGTGGCAACACAAACACGATTGCTGAACTCGTTGCCGATTGTTGAGTGGAACCTCGACAAGCGTTACTTGCGTGAGTTAATGAACGCCGACATCGCAGTGATGAACACAGTATTTGTTGAGTCGGAAGCCGATTTGGCAAACGACGTGTTTTCTGGTGACGTCATTGTGAAGCCAGCAATTAGTGCAGGCTCAAACAACACCGCGCGATACAAGCATGATGTTGCAGAAGCCACCGATCATGCACGAAAATTGCTCCGTAACGGGATTGCGGTGTTGGTGCAGCCGTACCAAATTGCAATCGACGAATATGGCGAAACTGGCCTGGTGTATTTGGGCGGGCAGTTCAGCCATGGGTTCCGCAAGGCTCCGATTTTTGCAGACAAAGATCAACACCACAATGGTTTATACGTAGTCGAAGACATCACGCTGCGCATTCCAAGTGCTGCCGAGCGCGCATTTGGCGACAAGGTTGTTGCATTCGTCACCAACAAGTTTGGCAATGCACCGTTATATGCCCGCGTAGACATGGTGGTGAATGCTGCTGGTTTTCCAGAACTGATGGAACTTGAACTCACCGAGCCATCGTTGTTTTTGCATCTCGATGATGAGTCTCCAGCTCGTGCGGCATTGGCGTTCGCCAACGCAGCATCAATGAATGAAAGGTAGTCTTGCCACATGAGCGAACCAATGTCCCCCTCGGTCGGTCTTGCAGTAATCCACCTCTTCTGCACACCCGGTACAAATTTTGATGGCGAAGCCGTGATTGGTGCGGTGAAAAATGCAGAAGCGTC
>JAURJB010000075.1 GCA_030832455.1 Acidimicrobiales bacterium | reverse complement strand
GGCTTCGATCTTGTCAGCATGCTCCGTTGTTGTGAGTGGTAACGATTCCAGTAACTGCTGAAGTCGTTCAATGCCTGTAATGACACTGTTTTGTCGCAATAGTTGCAATTCCTCAACATACGCATCCAAGACAACGTTGCAGTTATCGACTGAGGCATCTTCACAAAAGAAGGTGTAGGTGGGAGTACCAACTGACAGAAAGGTAAATTTTGTTTTACCGTCACCTTCAACGGTGTCTAACAGGGAAAATCTTTGCTCGGAACGAGTTAGGGAAACCCCTGCTTCCACACCGGTAGCAGCCGCAATTGATTCCCTCATTGCAGGCTCTTGAATCTGAATGATCTGGTGATTAAAACTTGGGAAGGGGCTGATCGTGGCAGGGTCAATGCCAACAAGTGACAGCATTGCGGTTTCGTCTCGTGACTCATAGACGCGCGTAACTTCATTGCGGGAAGGCGTGGTTTGTAAGTCGCTTTCTTGCAACCACATGGCAATTGTGCCAAGAAGTGCAGCAATGAGCACCATCCACCATCGCGAGATAATGCCTCGTGCTACTGGAACAAGTTCCACTTCCTCTACTTCGCGATTTAATATTCCCATTGCAAATCAGCCTACCAGCGCAGGTTTATGGCCTATTCCATAGTCATATGTAGGTGCAACCAATTGGCCACCTATTCGTGTCACCATGGTTGAGATGAATAAGAAGCCCCTCGGACCAGTTGATGATCTTGCGCGTGTGTTGTCGTATGCAGACGCGGTGGATGAGCACACCGCAATTCATGAGGTCGCACACGACATGTATGCGATGTCGTGCTGGACGCCTGAGTTCTGTGCTGCCTTGATTCGTGCTGCAGATCTGGTTGGTGGATATACATCTCACGATCATGATCCAGTTCCTGGCCAAGAAATTTCGCTTACAGCAATAAGTCCCCAACTGTTTGAGGCAGTGCAAACCGATATGGGTCGCAGAGTGTGGCCGCAACTTCAGCAGCACTGGCCACTCATTGACTATCACGGTATTAATGACGCGTTTATTATTCGTTATGAAGTTGGCGGGCAAGAGGAATTACGCATTCATCACGATGTCGCTCAGGTGTCGGCAAGTGTGAAACTTAATGATGACTACACCGGAGCAGAGCTGCAGTTTCCAAGGCAAAAGTTTTCTAATGCACAACTTGCTGTGGGATCGCTTGTGGCATGGCCAAGTTTGGTTACCCACCCACACCTCAGCGCACCAATCACAAGCGGCGTGAAATACAGCCTGACTATTTGGTTCGAACTTCCACTTTCACTCCAATGACACTGCGAAAAGTATGTAGCGGATCTGTTCTGTTTGCAGCGTGTGCGCTGTTGACGTCATGTGGCAAGTTGACATCGGCGCAAACAGTGCCAACCACACAAGTTCCCGTAACCACCACTACCGAGCCGCAAGTTATTGCGGCCTCTGGCCAACGCAGTGGTGCGTCAACTCAGGCAGCTCAACGCAAACTGCTTAGCCTGGGCTTTTGGCTCGAGTCGCCTCCAGGTAAGTACGACGAAACCACTCGCCAAGCGGTTATGGCATTTCAGAAGTACTACCGACTGCGGCCAACGGGAAGCATTAATGCCGCAACCGCGTATCTCTTGGATGAAATGACATTTCGCGTGCAAGCGAAAGCAACAGAAGGCACGCTTGCCGAGGTGGACAAAGAGCGTCAACTGCTGTTTCTTGTTGAAGATGGTGTCACGAAGTATGCAATCAACGCATCTACTGGTGACGATCGCGAATACTTCGAGCCCGATATGAACACTCCTGGCGTCATGCTTCGCGGCACTTCGATAACTCCGGTGGGCACGTTTAAAACCAATCGTGAACGACCAGATGGCTGGTGGAATGGTGACCTAGGTCAGATTTATCGGCCTAAGTACTTCATTGGTGGTGTGGCTATTCATGGCTCACAGGTAGTGCCCGCATATCCAGCAAGTCATGGGTGTGTTCGTGTCACGCCAGCAGCAATGGACATGATTTGGGAATCCGAACTGATGCCACTTGGCACCAAAGTAGTGGTGTACGGCGAACTTAAGTAGTTCGTTTACGAATTGCCAGCTGGTGGTCATCGGCATTGAGGCACTTGCCGGTACTCGTATCAAACTTCCAGCCATGCAACGTGCACACCACGTTGCCATTTTCAATTACACCGAACTCGGACAGATCTGCTTTGCGGTGTGGACAGTAGCGCTGCACGATGTACTCACCAAGCTCAATCTCGGTAGTTGGTTCATCTGTTGACCCGTGCTTGCGCACTACCTCTGCTTCAGCGCGACGCATTCGCTCCACCGATAAACTCTTGAAGAAGTTGTAGAGGTATTCGTTGTACGGACCATCTCGCCAAGCGGTAAATCTGCAGGACAGAAAGAGTGAATTAGACCAGTCCACCGCTTTTTGTCGCACAACGCCTTCAAGTAGCGGTCGCGCAATGTCGAGTCGGTATCTGATGGTCTCGTTGTTGTATGGCCGAATGTCGCCTTCGGCGAAATCGATCATGATCTGTTCATCATCGGTTCGGATCAGACAATTTCCTGCAACTGCAGTGCGCAGCGTTGGTGCCATTGCAAGCAACGGCTTCCACCATGCAGCAAGTTCATCAACGAGACACATTCCCGAGACCGTCCACGATGCTTTGGTTTCTGTTAACCATGTTGCCCAGTCAGATTGGTACTGAGCCAGGTATTCGCGCTTGTGAGTAAATGGCCGTTGCATCTCTGCATCAGACACTCCGTGATCAACGTGAATGTTGCCAGGATCAACAGAAATGGTTGTTCCAGGGATGTTCATCACGGCGTTGGTGCTGCCATGTTGTGCGAGTCGTGAAATGAACTCGGTTTGATCAGGGAAAATTGATAGTTCGTTTCCATCAATCATGTTTGCCGAAAACAAATCGTCATCAAGAAAACAAGGTGGTCCAGCAGAGGGAACAACTACTCGTGCACCGAGCGCATCAACATAACGAATTGCCCGCGCAAACTGACTCTCTACTTTGCTCCGTGCCAGTGCAATGAGTTCGTCGCGCGGTTGTTCGTAGACCATCGGATACCAAATGGCGCCGCTGTATTGCAGCCAGTGCAAATCGATCGGCCCATGTTTGAGTAATTCATTGAGTTCACCCGTGCGACAGTCGTTTTGGTTGACCAACCGAGAGGTGCCGTCCTCGACGACAAGTGCAGAGTCGCCACCTGGCCCGTCGGCAATCGCAGTTTCTACGTGAATCGCAACACGCACGCCATCGCCCAAATCGGTCATCTCGCCATTGCGTGTGCGAATGAAATTGGTAAACCCTAAGCGTGCTAATTGCCGCTCAAGTTCGCGAGTAGCAAAATCGGGAAGCAATACGGGAGTGGTTTTGTCGATGTGGTCGCGCAACCATGTTTCATCTAGGTGATCACCATGTTGGTGCGAGATGTAGAGGAAATCGGGCGATTCAATTTTGCCCATGATTTCGGCTGACATTTGATCGTTACGTGGAAAGACAAACCACGATGCCCAGAACGCGGGCACAAACCACGGGTCACACACAATGGTGCGAGAGTGTGTCTCAATCAGGATTCCGGCGTGGCCGATTGATGTGGCCTTCATGGCGTATTACGCAATCGGTGGGTCGGTGAATTGTTTGCCACCGCGAGCAACATGTTCTGTCCACTCACGGCCATCCCAATAGCGAAGCTCAAAGCGGTTCGATGGATCGGCATACCACGCTGCAGGTGCGGCCGACTGAGGTGATGAGGTTTCGGTAATCGTGATTTGTGTGGACACCCCTGCTGGTGCGTTTGATGATTGCACGGGGCGTCGCA
>JAURJB010000074.1 GCA_030832455.1 Acidimicrobiales bacterium | reverse complement strand
GCTGCGCGGTCTTCCCGGCCATGCGCCCTGCACGCCACTTGGCGTGATGCGTTTGCTTGAGCGCTATGAAATTCCGACCAAAGGCAAGAGGGTTGTCGTTATTGGACGGTCAACACTTACAGGACTTCCGCAATTGGTGCTGTTCCTGCGCAAAGGCGGCGATGCAACAACAACATGTACGCATTCGCATACTTCGCCAGAAGATTTGAAGGCATATTGTCGCGAAGCAGACATCATCGTGTCGTGTGTTGGTATTGCTCGACTCATTACTGCAGATCATGTGAAGCCAGGCGCAACCGTGATTGATGTTGGCGTGTCGCGCGAGGAAGCAAAGATTGTCGGCGACGTCGATTTCGATTCAGTACAGGCAGTTGCTGGTGCGATTACACCAATGCCTGGTGGAACTGGCCCGATGACGATTGGTTGCTTGTTGGAAAACACGTTGTCCGCGGCAAAAATGCTCGGCGCGTTTCCAACTAAGTAGTCGTTGCTAAATCGCTGCTGGTGCTTGTCGGCGCTTCGCGGTTGCTTGTGTTAAGCGATCCAAGATCGTCGCCATAATCACAATCGCAATGCCAACCTCTGCACCGAGTCCTTTATTTGGTCCGGTTAGCGCCTCGATTGATCGGTAACCCAAGCCGCCACCGCCAACCATTCCAGCAATAATCGCCATTGCTAACACCATCATCACCATTTGATTGATTGCCAGAATAATGCTTGGCATTGCCAACGGAATGCGCACACCCCACAGCACTTGCCGATCAGTCGCACCAAATGTGGTGGCAGCTTCAATTGACTCTGTATTCACCTGGCGAATGCCGAGAGAAGTTAGGCGGATTCCTGGCGGGATGGCGTACACCACTGCTGCAATAACACCAGGAACTGGGCCAACGGTGAAGATCATCACAAATGGAATTGCATAAATCAGCGGTGGAATGGTTTGCAGCGAATCCAAAATGGGAGAGAGCGCAGCCTCGATACGCGGCCGTCTACCGAGCCACACTCCGATCGGTAAAGCGATCACGATGGAGAGCGCAACAGCGACAATCGTCTGTGTGAGCGTGTCAACAGAGTCGGTCCATCTGCCCGTGAGCCCAATCGCCATGATTCCAACCGCAGTTGTTACTGCCATCTTCCATCCGGCAACGAAGTAGGACAACATCATTGCTACAGCCACAATCAATTGCCATGACAATGAGTTGTTAAGCAAATTCTGTGCACGAATAAGCACGTCGCGCACGATGAAATCATTGAATGGCCGAGTGATAAACGAAAACGTGTCTCTAAACCAATTAACTGCCGTGTCGACTGGATCCGCAAATGATGTTCCGTATGCGATCGGGAACTCATTCCAACCTGCAATACGACCAATTACTGTTGCTGCGATCAATGCTGCAATAGCCAAAATGATCACGTTGCGGGGGAGTCGTTTGTGCGTCGAGCCAGGTTCCGAAATGAGTGCCGTGCTCACGCGATCGAGTACGAATGCAACGGCCACTACGGCAAGGCTGACGACAAGTCCACGGCCGGGTGACAGCTGGCGCACCGTCTGGTTGATTTCCTGGCCTAGTCCGCCGGCGCCCACAAGTGTGGCGATGACCACGATGCCAAGCGCCATCATCACGGTTTGATTGATGCCAGCGACGATGGATGGAACTGCGAGTGGTAGCTGTATGCGTGAAAGGATTTGTCGTTTCGTAGCCCCAAACATTTGACCCGCCTCAATGGCAGATTTGGGTACTTGTTGCACACCGAGCGAAGTTAAGCGGATCATGGGGGGAAGCGCATAGATCACGGTGGCGATTGCTGCGGGAACTTTGCCAATTCCAAAGAGCAACACAATGGGGATGAGATACACCGTGGCGGGCACAGTTTGCATTGCATCAAGAATTGGCCGCAGCACCGATTCTGCACGCTTATTCAATGCAGTCCACACGCCGAGCGGAACACCAACGATTACGCAGATGCCAACAGAGACGGCCATTAGAGAAATGGTCTCAATGCTTTCCTGCCATACACCAACAAGGCCCGGATAGATCACGGCAAAGGAGGCGAAACCAGCCATCACAAATTTGCCACGCCGCGCAATGACGGCAAACACAACAATTGGTGGAATGAACCATGGAAGCCAGCCAATAAATGACTCGGTGGATTCAAGACCAAGATCAACGATCCAGGTAATCGGATTGAGGATGAACGTAAACAGCCAGTGATTATCGCGGTTTGTTCTGATCCATGACTGCCAGGAGTTAATCGGCTCGGATAATCCGATATTCCACGAGTCAGGAAATCCGCCACTGCCATAAATTTGTAGTGCAAGTAGCACAACAACACCTGCGACTGCAGTGCGGATGCGATTGCTCATTGTTGTTCGGCTTGCAACATGGTCGCCACGTTGTGGCGATTGACAACACCAATCGTTGTGCCGTTGTCATCGACAACGCGGATGGCCTCGTCATTATCGAGCAGCATGGGGATGATCGTTTCAATTCTTGAGGATGCGCTCACCGACCTCGCGTCTTCTGGTGCGGTTCCTGGAACCGTTACTGAGCCAACACTCAGAACTTTTGCACGCGGTACGTCATTAACGAATTCGCGAACATAGGGTGTAGCAGGGTTGGAGACAATTTCCTCTGGAGTCCCAACCTGATCAAATGATCCATCCTTCATAATTGCGATGCGGTCGCCAAGTCGCAGTGCTTCTGCGAAATCGTGAGTAATAAAGATGATGGTTCGTTGCATGGTCTTTTGGAGGCGAATCAGTTCATCTTGCATTTCTTTGCGGATGAGCGGGTCGAGAGCGGAGAACGGTTCGTCAAACAACAGAATCTCTGGGTCAACAGCAAGTGCTCGCGCAAGACCAACTCGTTGTTGCATGCCACCTGAGAGTTGTTGCGGATAGCGGTCGGCCCAACCATCAAGACCGACGATCTTGAGTACTTCAGTAGCACGCGCAAGTCGAGTTGCTTTATCAACTTTTTGAACCTCTAAACCGTATGCAATGTTGTCAATCACTTTGCGATGAGGGAATAGACCAAAGTGCTGAAACACCATGCTGATCTTCCCGCGACGAATTTCTCGCAGCTCGTCATCGTTCATGGCGAGTAGATCCGCGCCATTCAGCAGCACTTCACCTGCCGATGGTTCTATGAGGCGTGACAGGCAACGAATCAAAGTTGACTTTCCTGAACCACTCAGTCCCATCACGACAAAGGTCTCGCCGCGTGTAACGTCGAATGAGACATCGCGGACCGCAACTGTCTGATCGATTCTTGAGATGATCTCTTGTCTGGTCGCGCCAGATTGCGCCAAAGAGATTGCCTCATCTGGGGAGCCGTGTCCGAACACTTTCCAGACATTGCGAACTTCTATTGCGTTAGATGCATCCCCAGGCACATCCTTACCTTAGTTGTACACCTATATTTACGCTCAAGGCTTGGTTATGCTTCCATTAGGCACCTTCGGTGTATTCGAAACAAAAAAGGGGAGAACATGCGTTCAAGCAAGAAATTGCTAGTCGTTGGTCTGGTTGCATTCAGCTCACTTATTGGTGCTGCATGTGGTGGAAGCGATACGGCAACAGAAGAAACCACATCTGGTTGCACTGGTAGTGGGAAAGAAACCATCACCATTGCCCGCAACAACTGGTCGGCATCGGCGGTTGGGGTAGAGATCGTTAAACAGCTCATCGAGGCCAACCTGTGTAACCCGGTTGAAATCTTAGACATTGACGAAAATGCAATGTTTGCTGGTATCTCGTCTGGCGACATTGACGCCAACATCGAAGTGTGGCCATCAGGCGTTGTACCAGAAGAGCAAGCGTTTATTGATGACGGTTCAATTGTCAACATGGGACCGCTTGGAGCAATTGGAAAAATTGGTTGGTTCGTGTCGGATTATGCGCT
>JAURJB010000073.1 GCA_030832455.1 Acidimicrobiales bacterium | reverse complement strand
GCGACAAGGGCTTTGCCGCCGCAATGATCTTGACGAGAAACGACAACTCTCCTGCGTAGAGAGCAAGTGGTTGATTGCCGCTTGATGTTTTAACAAGTGATGGGCCGCCACGATGTGTGCCAAACCACAACTCTGCCCATGGTTTCCCGTCAGGCTCCACTCCAAGAAACTGAGGGATTGCTTGCTGGTCACCCCAGTCATAATGCTGAACTACTCCGCGGAGGAGTTGCATAGTGATTACTTACCGCGAACCTGTTCGACCACATGTGGGCCAACTTGAGCAATAGGAAGTTCGTTTGCTGTGCCAGCAAAGCGATCACGAACTTCAAGAACTCCATTTGCGACTCCGCGACCTGCAACGACAACGTAGGGGACACCTATCAATTCGGCATCTTTAAATTTGACGCCAGGCGATACGCCTTGGCGATCGTCAATCACCGCCTTCAGGCCTGCAGCTTCAAGTTCGAGTGCCAGGTTTTCGGCAGCCGCGGTGATTGCGGCATCGTCTTTGCCGGCGATCACGATGTGTGCATCAAAAGGCGCCACTTCGGTCGGCCAACGCAAGCCACTTTCGTCGTGCATTGCTTCGGCAATTGCAGCAACCGCGCGCGAAACGCCAATGCCGTAGCTGCCCATGGTGACTGTTTGCTGCTTGCCATTTTTATCGAGCACATTGAGTCCAAGTGCTTCTGCATATTTTGGACCAAGTTGAAATACATGGCCGATTTCGATTCCACGCCTAATCGTGAGCGCCGATCGACATGTTGGACACGTGTCATCGTCGCGAATTTCGGCAACGTCGATCGTCCCGTCAGCGGTGAAGTCGCGTCCATTGACAAGATTCATGACGTGCTTGCCAGGTGTGTCAGCACCCGTGATCCATGCGCTGCCCATGGCAATGCGTGGATCGAGAAGGTAACGAATTCCTGAAGCGTTGGTTGCACCAAGGACACCTGGTCCGATGTAGCCCTTCACTAATGCAGTGTTTGCCGCAAAGTGAGTTTCGTCAAAAGCCTCTACTTCTGCTGGCGATACCTGCGCCTCTAAACGCTTCATGTCTACTTCGCGATCACCAGGGACACCGATGGCAAGTGGTTCGAGGTGGCCATCTGGGTGGCGCAAATTAACGACAACGTTTTTCAATGTGTCGGCTGCTGTCCACATGCGGTCAGCGCGTTGTAAGTCGATTCGAGCGTTAAAAAAATCGACCAATGTTTGAATTGTTGGTGTGTTGGGCGTGTCAACTACTTGTGCGGCTGCAGTTGATGCTGCATCTACCGGTTCGGCAACGCCAACACGAACCGCCTCAGTGTTTGCAGAGTAACCACATGCACTGCATTGCACAAATGTGTCTTCACCAATGTCGCACGGAAACAAAAACTCTTCCGATGCAGACCCACCCATTGCACCAGACATTGCTGACACAATGGCAAATGGCAAACCGAGGCGTTCAAAAATTCGGATATAGGCATTTCGATGTGCGTCGTAGCTGACCTGTAATCCTTCTTGGTCTGTATCAAATGAATACGAATCTTTCATCGAGAATTCGCGACCACGGAGCAGTCCGCCGCGCGGGCGTGCCTCATCACGAAACTTGTTCTGAATTTGGTACAACCACACGGGCAAGTCTTTGTAGCTTGAATACAGATCTTTCACGAGGAGGGTAAACATCTCTTCATGTGTTGGGCCAAGCAAAAAGTCGGCTTTGCGGCGATCTTGCAGTCGAAACAGGTTTTCGCCGTAATCTGTCCAGCGCCCCGTCACCTCGTATGGTTCGCGCGGCAGCATCGCAGGGAAGTTCACTTCTTGTGCGCCGATGGCATCCATCTCTTCACGAATAACGCGGGCCACATTGTGAAATACGCGGAGGCCAAGTGGCAACCAGGTGTACCCACCGGGGGCGGCTCGGCGAATGTATCCAGCACGGACAAGTAGGCGATGACTTGGTACTTCGGCATCGGCTGGATTGTCCCGTAAGGTGCGTACGAACAGGGTGGAGAGGCGTTGAACCACGTGCGAACCTTAGTTTACGGGGCTATAATTTTTGATGTCCTTTGAAAGTCGGTGACTGGAAGGCGTGGGTTTCGACCCACGCCCTTTGTTTTTTCTCAGGACGGTTTAGGCAGCGGTTTTGCCAACCTTGATGGAAATCGGGGGAGCGAAACCCTTGAGAGTAGGGAGAGGAGGTTGAACATGTCGATTACCCGTGGAAGCGCTCAGTCGAGCCCTGTGATCGATCGTGTCACCGCCTTGATCAACCCCATCGTTGCCGACTTGGGTCTCGACCTCTACGACATTGAGTACACAGGCGGTGTGTTGCGCGTGGTTGTGGATACCCAGCCTGGCGGTCCCGAAGGTGTCAGCCTCGACAACATCTCATTGATTACTCGTTTGGTCTCGCGCGAATTCGATCACAGTGATCCCATTCCGGGTCGTTACACACTTGAAGTATCAAGCCCTGGTCTTGAGCGCACATTGCGCGAGCCGCGTCACTTCCATCGTGAAATTGGCAAGACACTTGCTGTCAAGCTTGATACGCCAATTAATGGCGAGCGTCGCGTGCAAGGTGATCTCATTGCGACAACCGATGACAGCATCACATTGCGTCTTGCCGACAAAGCAATGTCCGAACTGATCATTCCATTTTCTAACATCGATCGCGCAAAAACAGTTTTCAATTGGGGCCCGGCACCAAAGCCAAGTTCGAAAAAATCTAAGGAAGACGGAGGCAATGCATCATGAGCAATCTTGACATGACAGAAGCAATTCGTATGCTCGCCGGAGATCGTGGAATCTCCGTCGACTCGCTATTGCAGGTATTGGTTGAGGCTCTTGCTACGGCATACAAAAAGCGTCCTGGCGCAGCAGAAGAAGTCATCGTTGGTATTAACCCCGAGAACATGGACATCACGTTCACGGCATATGACGTAGACGACGATGGCAACTGGATCAACGAGCGTGACGACACGCCAAACAAGGCCGACCTTGGTCGCATCGCTGCGCAAACATTCCGCCAGGTGATGAGTCAACGTATTCGCGAAGTTGAACGCGATCGCAAGTTCGAAGAGTACGCAAACCGCGAAGGCGACATCGTCTCGGGCATCGTGCAAAAGACTGATACCAAGTACACCTTGCTCGACCTTGGCCGCGTAGAAGCGTTATTGCCACAAGCCGAGCAAGTGCAAGGCGAAGTGCGCGAACCGAATGCACGTCTTAAGGCGTACATCGTTGAAGTACGCAAGACGCCAAAAGGCCCGCAGATTGTGGTCAGTCGCACACACCCAGGCTTGATCAAGCGCTTGTTCGAACTTGAGGTTCCAGAAATTGCTGATGGCGTTGTAGAGATCAAGGCGTGCTCACGCGAACCAGGTCAACGCACCAAAATCGCTGTGTGGTCAAACGATCACAACGTCGACCCAGTGGGCGCATGTGTTGGTGCTCGTGGTGGTCGAGTGCGCATGGTGGTGACCGAATTGCGCGGCGAAAAAGTTGACATCATTCCGTATAGCGAAGATGTTCGTGACTTCATTGCCAAAGCAATGTCACCCGCCAAGGTCACCGAAGTTCGCCTTAGCCCAGACGGCACACAGGCAGACGTCATTGTTCCTGACTTCCAATTGTCACTTGCAATTGGCAAAATGGGTGTGAACGCAAACTTGGCCGCACGCCTAACCGGTGTTCGTCTCGATGTGAAAAGCGAAACGCAAGCAGCAGAAGAAGGTGGTGGCTCCTATGTTCCATCATCACTAGATGCAGCGGCAACACCAGCAGCCGACTACGCAGAAGGTGAGTGGGTAACTAACCCCGACACCGGAGCAATGGAGTGGCATGCAGCAGACGGCTCGGTAGTCAGCCAAGAGCAATGGGCAACTGACACGGGTTCAACATCAACAATCGAAACTGAGGCGTAGTACTTGGCAAAGATCCTGCGCGTTCATGAGCTCGCTAAAGAGCTCGGCATGACAAATCAAGAAACTCTTGATTTGTGCGGCAAGTTAGGTGTTGGCGTAAAAACGCAATCATCAACCATCATTGATCAACAAGCCGATCGTGTACGTGCGCGTGCAGAGCGCGATGGTCTTAAGCGTGATGTGCAGCCAGAAGAACCAAAGCCAGTGAAGAAGGCCGCTAAAAAAGCAGCGCCGAAAAAAGTTGCCGAAGATGGAAGCGAAGAAAAACCTGTAAAGAAAGCAGCAAAGAAAGCTGTTGCTAAAAAAGCTCCTGCAAAAAAGGCTGCCGCT
>JAURJB010000072.1 GCA_030832455.1 Acidimicrobiales bacterium | reverse complement strand
TTTACCCCGGCAGTTTTGACCCATTCCATTTGGGTCATCTGGATGTCGTCGAACAAGCTGTTTCGCTGTTCGGCGAATTAGTCATTGGCGTGATGCACAACCCAGCCAAGCCGTCGGGCATGTTTAACCCCGAAGAGCGGGCCGAACTGATTCGCGAGAGCACCGCACATTTGGGCAATGCCGTGTGCGTAGCTACCTATGCGGGCCTCACGGTTGAAGTTGCCGCCCGCATCAACGCCAGCATGATCGTGAAAAGCGCACGCACTGGCGCCGATTTCGAAATCGAACAGCAAATGGCACACACCAATAACGCGGCAACGGGCATCGAAACCGTGTTGCTGTTTTGCCGCCCCGAACACTCGTTCATTTCCAGCACATATATACGTCAGTTTGTGAACTACACGGGCCCGCACAAGACCCCATTGGTTCCAGCACCGGTGTTGAAGGCACTTGTTGCCAAGCAAAGCAAGGGAGCACAGTAATGAGAAACGACGGCTACGACGGCGAAATTCAAGAGCCAGTTCCCGTAGAGCTCGGTGACACCGAGGCGATGATTGAAGAAGTGATTCATCTCATTGCCAGCGCACCAAATGTGCCGTTGTCGAGTACACCCCGTATTGATCGCGACCATGTAGTGGGAGTGTTGCAAGATGCGTTAGCGATTTTGCCCGACGAAATTCGCCAAGCGCGCTGGATGCTGAAAGAGCGCGCCGAATTTGTGCAAAAGACACAGCGCGAAGCCGATGAAATTGTTGAAGCAGCGCGCGCACAAGCCGAGCGCATGGTGCAACGCACCGAAGTGGTTCGCGCCTCCGAGGCTCGTGCCCGCCAGATCATCGACGAGGCCGAATCCACGGCGCGTCGCTTGAAGAGCGAAACCGAAGACTTCCTCGATCAGCGCCTTGCCAGTTTCGAAATTTTGCTCGATCGCATTACGCGCCAGGTAAGCCAAGGTCGCGAACGGATGCGCATTGCGCCAGTTGTTGGAGAAGAAGAGCAAGTAGCCCCAACGCGTGATGCAACGGGTGGAACCTTCTTCGATCACGAACGCACCGACCTGTACTAACACTTTTTCATATGTCGGCGCCGCTCACGATCAACATTCTTGAACTGACGCGCCGTGCAGGCACGTTAAAAGATGTTGTGGTCAGCATTCCTGTTGTCGATTTTGCATTTGGTGATGATCGCATCGTTGCAACGCGCGATATCGATGTTGAACTGCATCTTGAAAGTGTGAACGGCGGAATCGTGGTGCACGGCGAGTTAACGGGTGACACCACCATGTTGTGTCGTCGCTGCTTACGCGAAATTTCAACCACCGTTAACGTGCCTGTCGACGAGATTTATCAGCACATACCCGACAACCCCGACGCATACGTTTTGGAAGGGGAGCAACTCGATTTGTTGCCCATGGTGCGCGAGACCATGTTGCTTGGCCTGCCCGATGCACCACTGTGCACGGACGATTGCCTCGGTTTATGCCCGCAATGCGGGGCCGATCTGCGCAGCGACCCCTGCCAATGCCAAGCCCAACGCACCGATGAGCGGTGGGCAGTACTTGACCAATTACGGGGTCAACTCGGCGACTGAGCCGATATCCTGTGATCCCCGACGAACAAGTTTTTTAAGCGAAAGCCGAGCACGCGATGCCAGTACCAAAGAAAAAGAAATCGAAGATGAAGGGCCGCAGCCACATGGCAGGCGCCTGGAAACTTGGTGCACCAGCACGCAGTGTTTGCCCACGTTGCGACAACTCCAAGTTGCCACACACCGTGTGTGGAAACTGTGGTTGGTACAAGGGTCGCGTCGCTGTAGACGTTGGCTGATCACTCTTCGGGCCCGCACATGTTGCCCGTTGCAGTTGATGCATTAGGCGGAGACAAAGCTCCCGCCGAAATTGTTGAAGGAGCCAAGCAAGCCGTTGCTGCTGGCATTCCTGTATTGCTTGTTGGCCCTGCCGATTTAGCCGATCGTGGTGACTTGCCGTTGCACGTTGCCACCGAGTTCATCGACATGCACGAAGACCCAGCAAGTTCGGTGCGCAACAAAAAAGATTCAACGCTTGTTGTGTCGGCCGATTTAGTTCGCGACGGCGTAGCAAGCGCAATGATTTCTGCCGGCAACACCGGCGCAACCATGGCCAGTGCGTTGTTGCGCATGGGCCGCATTAAAGGCGTAAAGCGCCCGGCAATTGCCACACCAATTCCAGTTCCTGGCAGCACACCAACTGTCATGTTGGATGCCGGTGCAAACGCCGAAGTGGAAGCCGAATGGATGATGCAGTTTGCGGTGATGGGTTCGGTGTACTCCAATGCGCGTTATGGCATCGAACGCCCACGCGTTGGCTTGTTGTCAATTGGTGAAGAGCCAGGCAAAGGCGACACCTTGCGCAAAAAGAGTTACGAGTTGCTCAGTGCAATGGACAACATCAATTTCATTGGCAACGTTGAAGGCCGCGACATCATGACACCCGATGTTGATGTGGTGGTGACCGACGGTTTCACCGGCAACGTTGCGCTGAAAACGCTTGAAGGCACCATGCGCACCATCGTGAAAGAACTGTTTGCTTCGATTGGTGAACCGCAATACAAAGAACACACCGAAGCATTAATGCCTGCGTTGTTGAATTTGTATTCCAAGTTCGATCCCGATTCAACGGGTGGCGCAATTTTGTTGGGTGTAGATGGCGTGTGCATCATTTCGCACGGATCATCTAGTGCTCGCGCAATGTTGAATGGCATCAAAGTTGCCAAAGACATGGTGGAATGCGACATGGTTGGGCTCATTGCCAACGCGTTGAAGTCTGATGCCTGATCTTTCGCAACTGAGCGCCCGCCTGGGCTATGCGTTTACCGATATTTCATTGCTCGAAACCGCCATGCACCACCGCTCGTGGAATGCAGAAAACGATGGTGGCGAAAGCAACGAACGACTCGAGTTTTTGGGCGACGCCGTACTTGGTTGGGTAGTTGCCGACATTGTGTACTCACAACACAGCGATTTGCCTGAAGGCAAACTGACCGACTTACGCAAGAGCGTGGTGAATGCACTTGCGTTGGCCGAAGTGGCAGCCGAATTAGGCATTGGTGAACATCTGATGTTGGGCAAAGGCGAAGACGCCGCAGGTGGTCGGGAGAAAACATCGATCCTTTCCGACGCGCTCGAAGCCGTGATTGGCGCGATGTATATCGACGCAGGCCCACAGGTAACACACCGCGTGGTGAGCGAATTGATGGGTAAGCGCATTGTCGATGCCGTTGGTGGGCTGGACAGGTTGGATGCCAAAACTCGATTGCAAGAACTTGCCTCGCGACTTGAAGCACAGGTGCATTACAAGGTGAAAGACGAAGGCCCCGATCACGACAAGATGTTTTTTGCCACCGTGTTCGTTGGCGATCGCGAACTGGGTTATGGCGAAGGCAAGTCGAAGAAGGCTGCAGAACAAATTGCCGCAGAGATTGCGTGCGATGTGCTGAATGCCGAACTCGCTGCCGAGTAGTTGCGGCGCCCATCATGCCTGAACTTCCCGAAGTGGAAACTGTTCGGCGAGGCATTGAACGCCATGTTGTTGGCAGGCGCATCACGCGTGTTGAAGTTGGCCGCGAACGCACGGTGCGGCGCACCAGTCGCGAAGCAGTGATTGACGGTTTGTCGGGCACAACAGTTGTTGCAGCAAACCGACGCGGAAAGTATTTGTTGTGCCCACTTGATAGTGGCGAAGAGATGATGATTCACCTGCGCATGAGTGGGCGAGTGTTGGTGGCACCAGCAGGTAGCGTTCGCCCACCACACACACATGTGGTGTTGCACTTGCAACCCAACGCTGGCGAAGACGCACGTGAAATGTGGTTTGTTGATCCCCGCACGTTTGGCGAAGTGGTGGTGTTTGACCCCGCGTATGTTTCTGAACACATGCCCGACTTGGCAAAGCTTGGTGTCGACCCACTCGTTGATGAATTCACTCCCGAGATTTTGCGCGAGCGTTTTGCGCGCAAGCGCGGCAACTTAAAAGCAACGCTGCTTGATCAACATGTGCTTGCCGGCATCGGAAACATCTATGCCGACGAAATCATGCATCGCGCAAAACTGCGCTGGAGCCGCGTGCCTGCTTCGCTTTCGATGCCCACGTTGGTGCGCTTGCACGAAGCCATTGTGCATGTGTTGTCGAAGGCTGTTGAGGCTGGTGGTAGCACGCTCGATGACACGCAATATGTAGATATCGATGGCGAGCAGGGCTGGTTTCAGACCGAACACCGTGTGTATGGCCGAGGCGGCCAGCAATGCCTCACGTGCAACAAGGCCCGCATTTCGCGCACCACCGTGGCTGGCCGAACCACCTGTTACTGCGCGGTGTGCCAGAAGTAGTTATCCACAAGCGGGGCTTGGCGAATCTTTGGAATAGCGCTATCTCAACTATTCTCGGCGACTGACGTGTTCCTCAAATCGCTGACCCTCAAAGGATTTAAATCCTTCGCAGACACCACGGTGATGGAGCTCGAACCAGGTGTCACTGTTGTGGTGGGGCCAAACGGTTCGGGTAAATCCAACGTGGTGGATGCCATTGCGTGGGTGCTTGGCGCCCAAGCACCATCCTCGGTGCGTTCGCAGAAGATGGACGACGTCATTTTCGCGGGCACGGCAAAGCGCCCAGCACTTGGCCGTGCAGAAGTGATGCTCACCATCGATAACTCGGCTGGCTTGTTGCCCATTGAGTTCACCGAAGTAACCGTCAGTCGTATTTTGTTCCGCAGCGGCGAAAGCGAATACGCCATCAACGGTGTTGAGTGTCGTTTGCTTGACGTGCAAGAACTGTTGTCAGATGCCGGCGTTGGTCGTCAGCAACACGTCATCATCAGTCAAGGACAAATTGATGCGGTGCTCAATGCGCGTCCCGAAGATCGTCGCGCAATTATTGAAGAAGCCGCTGGTGTATTGAAGTATCGCAAACGCAAAGAAAAGTCGGAGCGCCGCTTAGAGGGCACCGAAGCAAACTTGATGCGCGCACAAGACTTGTTGCGCGAAGTACGCCGCAACTTGAAGCCACTCGAGCGCCAAGCCGAAAGCGCACGCCGACATGGCGCACTTATTTCAGAACTACGTGCATTGCAGTTGTTCTTGGCTGGTCGCGAAATTCAAAGCTTCCAGTCGCGCTTAACCAACTTGGCAAACGACAAGTTGGCTGGCGAAGAAGCCGAGCGTGGCATTCGCGCAAAACTTTCG
>JAURJB010000071.1 GCA_030832455.1 Acidimicrobiales bacterium | reverse complement strand
TTCTTCAGCTCAGCCTTCATCTTCAGCTCAGCCTTCTTCTTCAGCTCAGCCTTCTTCTTCAGCTCAGCCTTCTTCTTGGCTGCCGCTTGTGCAGCGCCAGGCTTACTCTTTGAGACAGGCTTCTTCTTCGCTGCAGGCTTCTTCGCGATGGGTTTCTTCTTCGCCACTGGCTTCTTCTTGGCTACAGACTTTTTCTTGGCGGACTTTGTTGGCATAACTACCTCCCTAACTTGGCGCTTCACCGTAGTCGTTCCACGGCCACTGCAATGGGAGTTCCATCTAGGTCCGTAGTTCGTGGGGCGCCAGCATCATAGGACACCGTTTCCGCAAGGGTTTCAGCACGTATGTAGTCCATGAAACCTGAAATCTGCTCGGTCACATCATCAGGTAACCCCAAGGTCAGATGGATCCGATCGGAAACCGCAAAATCTGCCTGACGACGCGCCTGTTGCACAACTCGAACAATGTCGCGCGCCGCACCTTCTGCCAACAGTTCCGGCGTCAGCGCAATATCAAGCAAGACAATGCCCAAACCATCGGCAAGAGCAGCGCTTGCCGAAACATCTTTATCATCATTCGCTGCCAACAACTTCAACTGATACTCATGAGGTTGCAGATCAAATCCCCCGGCCGTCACCACGTCCCCAGTACGCGTCCAGTCACCCTTTTTCACAGCGACAATCACTTTCTGCGTATCTACACCAAGTCGCGGCCCAAGTGCAGCCGGGATCACCTGCAACTCATGTCGTGCAACACCTTCCACATCTGAAGTGAGAGTCACATTGTGTACATTCACCTCCTCGGTGATGATGGATACAAATGGACGCAAACGTTCGGCAGACGGTGACGCCACCGTAACATTTGCGAGCGGCAAGCGAACTCGACGCGAGTATGTCTTTCGTAGCGACAGCGTTGTGGAGCACACATCTCGAACTTGATCCATAGCGGTAACTAAAACGCCATCTACAGGAATGGCTTCACTACTTGGCCACTGCTCAAGATGCACACTGCGCTTGCCCGTCAGGCCCTGAAACACTTGTTCTGTCGTTAATGGCAATAGTGGCGCAGCAACTCGCGTCACCACATCTAACACCGTGTGCAACGTATTGATTGCCTCTTGATCTCCGACCCAAAAACGATTTCGACTGCGACGGATGTACCAGTTAGTCAATACATCTAAAAATGAACGGACATGCTGGCAGGCATTGAACAAGTCATACTCGTCCATACTGGTGGTTGCATCATTCACCAAATTGTGCAACTTTGAGAAAACGTACTGGTCGAGCACATTGGTGGATGAGTAATCAACGACGCCCGTCTTGCCTTCTGCATTCGAATACAACGAGAGGAAATACCAGCTGTTCCATAGCGGCAGCATCACCTGGCGAACGGTGTCGCGAATCCCCTCCTCAGTTACCGCAAAGTCTGAACCGCGCAAGATTGACGAGGAAAGCAGATACCAGCGCATCGCATCTGCTCCATAGCTATCGAACACGCCCATAGGATCGGGATAGTTACGCAGACTCTTCGACATTTTCTGTCCATCTGCACCCAAAACAATTCCGTGGCTTACACATGTCGAGAATGCAGGTCGGTCAAACAACGCTGTAGCCAATACATGCAGTGTGTAGAACCAGCCTCGTGTTTGACCAATGTATTCAACGATGAAATCGCCAGGATTATGTTGCTCAAACCACTCTTGATTTTCGAACGGATAATGCACTTGCGCAAACGGCATAGACCCACTCTCGAACCAACAGTCAAGCACTTCGGGCACGCGACGCATCATCGATTTGCCTGTTGGGTCATCCGGGTTCGGGCGAACCAAATCATCTACAGCAGGCCGATGTAGTTCGGTTACCGCGACCCCGAAGTCGCGCTCAAGCTCGGCAACACTGCCATACACATCAATGCGCGGATATGCCGGATCATCACTGCGCCAGACAGGGATTGGCGAACCCCAAAAACGATTACGACTGATATTCCAGTCACGTGCATTTTCGAGCCATTTGCCAAAGCTTCCATCTTGCAGATGCTCGGGGACCCAACGAATCTCTCGGTTGAGTGCGACCATTCGTTCTTTGACTGCAGTGACATTGACGAACCATGAACTTACTGCTTTGTAGATGAGTGGTTTACCTGTACGCCAACAATGTGGGTACGAGTGGTCGTATGTCTCGTGCCGCAAGACGACTCCGCGCTCTTTTAACGCACGAATGATTGTCGGGTTAGCAGCGAACACCTGAACGCCTTCGTAGTCGGCGACTTCGTGAGTGAATTCACCACGACTGTTTACGGGAACCACTAAGTCAATGCCATGTTCTTTGCATACACGTTGGTCGTCTTCACCAAAACCGGGTGCCATGTGCACCACACCGGTACCGTCGTCAATGGTGACGAAGTCGCCAGCAAGAATCGTGAATGCGCCTGGTTGATCGGCGAAGTACGGAAACAACGGTGCATACTTCTGCCCCACCAATTGTGATCCCACAACCGTTCCGAGCACTTCCGCCCCTGCCAACTCTTTTTCGTATGCTGCCAACCGAGCTTCAGCAAGGATGTAGACCTTGTCGTTGTGACGCACACGTACATACGTGATGTCTGGACCAACCGCGAGCGCCAAGTTACTCGGAAGTGTCCACGGCGTGGTCGTCCACGCCACAATGAAGTCACCCGACTCAAGTGCAAAGGCAACGGTTAGTGCTGGATCCTGCACTTGCTTATACGCATCATCCATTCGTGTTTCAGTGTTGGATAACGGGGTTTCGAGTGCCCATGAATACGGGAGTACTCGGAACCCTTCATAGATCAGACCCTTATCCCACAGCGCTTTGAATGCCCACATCACACTTTCCATGTAGGGCAGATCGAGCGTTTTGTAATCGTTGGTGAAGTCAACCCACCGTGCCTGACGAGTGACATACCGCTCCCAATCCGCGGTGTATTGCAACACTGACACCTTGCAATAGTCATTAAATTTTGCAATTCCAAAATCGGTAATTGCTTGAGTCCCCGAGATTCCTAGTTGTCGTTCTGCCTCAGCTTCCGCCGGCAAACCGTGGCAATCCCAACCAAATCGACGCTCAACTCGCTTGCCGCGCATGGTCTGGTAACGCGGCACCGCGTCTTTGACGAAACCAGTAAGCAAGTGCCCATAATGAGGCAAACCATTGGCGAATGGTGGACCGTCATAAAACACAAACTCGCTTGCCACACCCGCAGATTCTGGATGCTGATCTATTGAAGCTTGAAACGTGTTGTCCTCTTGCCAAAACTTCAGCGTTGCCGACTCGAGTGCCGGAAAGTTTGGCTGCGGATCAACTTGGGGATACGTCACGATTTGCCAGTGTATTGCGCGGTTTTGGTCAGTTCACCGTGTTCAACAAATTGCACTACGCAAGATGGTTACACCAATCACCACCACAATGGGTGAAAGATCAAGTGGCCCAACAAGCGGCAATGCACGACGCACGGGAATCATCACTGGATCGGTGATCTGATGAACGATACGAGAAACCTGGCCAAATGGCCCATGCGGGTTAGCCGGAAACCACGACAGGATGACGCGGATGTACACCAGGAACAAAAAAATACCAAGCACCTGGCATAGCAGAGAAGAAATCACGTTAGATACGTGGCGAACTTGCGCCATAAGGCTTGATCAAAAACACACCAGGTGACACCTTTTCCATTGTGCCTTGCATTCCATAAATCAAACCACTGGTGAAATCAAGAAGTCGTCGTGCGATTTCGCTGTCTGCTGAACCAATGTTGAGCAACACCGACTGTCCACTCTTAAACAAATCAGCAACTTCTTTTGCTTGGTCATAACGAGTTGGTCGAACCTCAACCGGCTGGGCGGCATGAGTTGACAACGGACGGACCGTTGGAATGTTGCGCGCACCAGAAACCGAAGGACGTACTTGCACACTCGAGTCATCTCGCTGCTGTGGCGCACGGGCACGCGGTCCTCGCGGCTCAACAAAGTCTTCCTCGTATTCTTCGAAGTCGTCGTATTCTTCCTCGTGGCGCGGCATCCGCTGCCGAGGTTCTGGACGACGGCGAGCGAGCGGACGCTCCACTGCTACCGAAGCGTCGTAATCGTCATACGCGTCGTCAGGTCCAAGACCCAGATAGTCCATTGCTCGTCTAAACATTGACATCGTTTACAGGTTACAACACTTCACTGCTGTCGTGATGGACGGTTACCGAAAATAGCCGAACCGATTCGGACCATGGTGGAACCTTCCTCAATCGCGATCTCTAGATCACCTGTCATCCCCATCGACCGATGTTCCAATCCATGTTCGTCGGCGAGAGAACGGAGCAGGGCAAACGCGGCGCGCGTGCGTTGAGGGTCGGCATCAGTTGGTCCAACTGTCATCAGCCCATTCACCAACAGCCCTGCATCCATTGCCTGTTTGACTAATTGCGCAAGTGCAGATGGACTACACCCCCCTTTGTGGTCTTCTTCAGTGGTGTTTACCTGGATGAACAGACCAACGTCTGGCCGCTTGACACGCTGAGCAATCTCGGTGATCACCGAGGCTCGATCCACTGATTGCCATACATCGACGATGTCAGCCAACTGCTTGATTTTATTGGTCTGCAATTGTCCGATGAAATGAACGGGAAGACGATTCGCCCGCGGAACTACCTCGGCTTTTATGAGCACCTCTTGCGCGTAGTTCTCACCAACACCATCACAGCCAGCCGCCTGCGCCATGAGCCATGCATCTGGCCCAAACGTTTTCGTCACCGCAATGAGTGCAACGCCGTTTCCACCCACTGACGAAATACGACTGCGGACGTGTGCGACCGCTTCCGAAACGCGGAGTTGGTCCAATGCCAATTACTTCAAGAATGAAGGAACATCAAGACCATCGTCATCATCACGCAATGGATCTTCACCACTTCCAAACAATTCCTTCAAACGGCTTCCGCGCTGTTCTGGAACACGGCCTGTGTCACCCGAACGCACGTCACGTGTTGCACGACTACTTGTCGAGTCAACACGGTCAAAGCCAGCGGCAATCACTGTGATCTTGATTTCATCAACCAACTCATCGTCAATCACTGAACCAAAGATGATGTTGGCATCTGGGTGAGCAACCCCGTGAATGATCTCTGAAGCAGTGTTTACTTCAAATAGACCGAGGTCGGACGGACCAGCGATATTGAGCAAAATTCCACGAGCACCCTCAACCGATGATTCAAGCAACGGCGAATTGATTGCAGCATTAGCCGCGACGGTTGCGCGATTGTCACCTGTACCACGGCCAATACCCATCAATGACGTTCCGGCATTCTTCAGAATCATCTTCACATCAGCGAAGTCGGTGTTGATTAATCCTGGCGTCATGATCAAACCGGTGATACCCACCACTCCATCGAGCAGCACTTGATCGGCTGATGCAAATGCAGCAAGCAAACTTGTC
>JAURJB010000070.1 GCA_030832455.1 Acidimicrobiales bacterium | reverse complement strand
CATCACGATTTCGTTATCCACACCAAAGACCAAGCTCTTTACGATTTGACCAACGGTTACGCCAATTGCAGTGGCAGCAGCAACTGCAGTCTTGGTTCCCTCAGGAAAACGTTTTGTCGCAAGGTCGAGTCCACGCTCTTTTGCAGCAGCAATAACCCGCAATGTATTTGGATGTACATCAGACATGAGAAATATTCTATTGCGACTGTGCTGGTGCAACTTCGGTGGAAGCAACTGAGGCAGAACCTGCAAATGAAAACAGAATTGCACCGATAATCGAGCACGCACCTGCGGCGAGATACGACGAGCGATAACCGCCGGCGACGTCGTAAAGCCATCCCAAAAGGAGCGGCCCCAACGCAGTGCCTGAGAATGAGATCAAACCAGAACGCGCTGCGATCTTGGGATAATCGCGAACGCCAAATCGTTCAGCCAGCAACAGTGACTGCATCATCACCATGTTGCCGATAGTGACACCGAATAGGCCAATCGCGATAAGCAGGCCGATTCGACTATTGATCAAGCCAAGACTTGCCAGCGAAATACCTTGCAGTCCAGCAAGACCAACGGTAAACCGCGTCATGTTTATCTTCGGAATAATGCGACCAGCAGCAAAACGCGAAAGGATTGACATCGTCGAAAGAACGATTGTTGCCAGAGTCGCAGTTGAACGGTCGGTGCGTTCTTCGACAAGTTTGACGAGTTGCAATGCACCACCAACTTGAGCACCTAGCGCAAAGATGTATCCAAAAGTGACCGATTTGTAGAACCTGCTGCGCACTGCTTCGGCAAGTGGCGTTCCAGAAATATTCGCAATATCACCAGGTGCAGCTCGCGCGCCATCTGGCAACCAACCATAAGGTTGTGGAAACGCGCGCAACAAAAGCAACGTGACAGGCACTGTGCCGCAGAACCAAATCAATGCCAACCATGGCGAACCGTTGCGAATGCCTTGCGTGTCGAGAATCCATTTAATGAATGGTGTAACGACGATGCCTCCCACCGAAAGACCCGTTGACGCGACAGCCAACGCACTCGCCCGTCGAACATGGAACCATCGCGTGACAACCGTTGTTACCGGCCCCATGCCAGATGCCGACCAACCGAGTGCATAGAAGCAATACACAACAAAAAGTTGCCACCGTTGCTCAACGAAGCGCATCGAAAACAATGCGAGAGCAGCAACCGTCGCACCGCCGACGATCATGATTCGCACATCGTGCTTGGCGATGAACTTGGCGATCGGAATTCCCGAAACCCCACCTACTAAGAAAAAGAACGTTGTTGCTAACGAAATCGACGAAACCGACCAGCCGAGTTCACGACTGAATGCCTGCAGGTACACAGCCAAACCGTAGAAACCCAGACCAGATGAAAACGAGAGAAGAATAAAGCAGGCGCTGACGACCCACCAGCCGGGGAATTTAGTCGTTTGATTGAAAACGCTTTTTACCACTACGAATTCTGCAGTTCGTTAATGGCTGCAGCGAGTCGGTGATCACGTTCTGTAATGGTGCGGCCCTTGTCGTGACTGCACAGGCTGATCTCAACAACATTCCACGAGTTTGACCAATCGGGGTGATGATCTTGTTCTTCTGCCAATTGAGCAACCTTGGTCATGAACGCGAAGGCCTCTGCGAAGTTGGCGAACTCGAACTTGCGGTGCAGCGAATTGTTTCGCTCAACCCAACCCGCGGTCATAGGCAGTTATTTTGCTGCTTCTGCGTAGGCCGCGTAGCCGTCGCGCTCAAGTTCGTCGGCCAACTCTGGCCCACCACTCTTCACAATGCGGCCCTTAGCCAAAATATGCACGAAGTCAGGCTTTAGTTCTTCAAACAACCGGCTGTAGTGCGTAATGACCAACGCACCCATTCCGGTTTCGTTCGTGGCGTCTTCAACGCGCTTTGCACAGTCACGCAATGCGTCAATGTCGAGACCCGAGTCCAACTCGTCCAGAATTGCGATCTTTGGTTTCAATACGGCAAGTTGCAGCGTCTCGTTGCGCTTCTTTTCGCCACCCGAGAAGTCCACATTCACAGCGCGATTCACCAGTTCGCTATCAAAACTGATGCGTGCGGCTTCTTCGTTAATGGTCTTGTTCAGGTTTGGAAGCGTTGCATGGCGAGCGGAAAGAGCTTCGCTGAGTACTTCGCTCAGTTTTACGCCAGGCACTTCGGTTGGGTACTGCATGATGAGATGTAAGCCGGCAACAGCGCGTTGCCACGTTGGCATTGCCAATACATCTTGACCATCGAGGGTTACCGACCCACCTGTTATTTCATAACCAGGCTTGCCCATGATTGCGGCAGACAAAGTGGACTTGCCGGCGCCGTTAGGGCCCATGACTGCATGTACTTCGCCACTGTTAATGGTGAGCGTGATGCCATTGAGAATTTGTGTTCCACCAACCGACACTTGCAGGTCGCGAATTTCAAGTGTGCTCATTTGGCTTCTCCTACCGAGATCATTACTTCACCATTAACAACACTTGCCTCGTACACCGGTACTGGCTGTGTTGCTGGAAGCGTGTTTGGAACACCTGTTATAAGGCTGAAAGCACTTCCGTGCTTGATGCACTCGAGTTCTTTTGAATCGCACAACACATCGCCATCGGAAAGCGACACATCGGCATGGCTGCAGCGATCGCCAATTGCGTACACAGCATCGTCAATGCGAACAACGGCAATCGCTCGACCATCAACTGTGAACTTGCGAACTTTTCCCGATTCAATTTCGGAAAGTTTGCATACGGCAACTGCACTCATTTTGTGCCTCCCAACTTTGCAATCACTTTGTCGCGAATACCTGCGAGGAATTCGGACTGTGGAAGGCGGTCAATTACTTCATCGAAGAAGCCGAACACCACAAGGCGCTCTGCAATTTCTGGTGGTACTCCGCGGCTTTCCAAATAGAAGCGCTGATCGTCATCAATTGGCCCAACCGTGCTGGCATGACTGCACTTCACGTCGTTGGTTTCAATCTCGAGGTTTGGCACGCTCTCGGCCCATGCACCACGTGACAACGTGAGTGTGCGGTTGGTCTGGAAAGCCTCAGTTTTCGTGCCGTTTTCAGTGATCTTGATCAGTCCTGTGTACACGCTCTTCGACGTGTCTTTTACGGCACCCTTGAACAAAAGATCGCTATGTGTGCGTGGCGCTTCGTGCGACTGCAAAGTGCGGAAGTCGTGCATTTGTGTGCCATCGGCAAAATACAGGGCGGTTTGCTGTGCACTTGCACCCTGGCCAACAAGACGAACTTCAGCACGCATGCGTGCGTAATCGCCCCCAAGTGCAACGGTAAACAAACGCACGTTGCTGTCGCGCTCGCCCACTGCAACCTGGTGACCGATTTGCCAGGTGTTCTTGGCAAGTTCGTTAATTGCCAAGTAGGTAACGCGCGCAGATTGTGCAGCATGAACTTCGACAACAGGAATAACAAGTGAATGCACATTGTCGGCAGAAGTGAACCGCTCGACAACAACGATTTCGCTGTTCTCGGCCGCGTCAATGACTAAACGTGGGTAGGCAACAATTCCGGTCTTGTCCACCGAGTGAGTAATGACCACGGTCTGCGTGTGCACTTTATTCTTGCCAATGTGCAACGCAATCACATCGGGAGTGTCGGTGTTCAACTGCGCGAATACATCTGGTTGCACATGCATGCCAGCGCCAACAAGTGCAGTTGCAGCGGTGCCTGTTAGTTGCACGCCCTCGCCACCTTCAACGGTTGTCGTCAGCTTGCCATTAGCAAACTTCGACATGTCGAGTTCGTTAATGCGGCTATAGCGCCAAATCTCTTCTTCTGTGCTGGGGAGTGCGAGTGCGGTGGTCATTTATCTTTCTTCTTTTTCTTATCGCGAAGTTTCTTCTTGTTTTTGCGCTTGTCGTTCATGTCGGCAACCACTTCGCCAAACACAGCATTAATAATCGCCTCGGCTTCGTCAAGCACTGCCGCTGCAGTTCCGTCGTCCAAACTTGCTGGCGCTACAGGAGTTGCTGGAGGAACAAGCGAGCCATGAGCCCAGGCAACGTCGGCCATGCGGGGCTCATACTTTTCGCAATTGTCTGGGCAACGCCATGGTGCATCTGGCGCTAAGTCAAGGTTGCACTTTCGAACCGTATCGCCGCTTGGATACGTGCGGCTTTCAAAGTTCTTGCACTCCGACCTCATGGACATAACTTCAGTATCTCGGTGAAAAGCTGGTGTTACTCAGCCAACCGAGCCTTCCATTTGCAGTTCGATGAGGCGGCTCCACTCGACGGCGTATTCCATTGGCAATGTACGGGTTACGGGCTCGATGAAGCCGTTCACCACCATGCCCATTGCCTGTTCTTGCGTGAGGCCACGGCTCATCAAATAGAACAACTGCTCGTCTGCAATTTTGGACACGGTTGCTTCGTGACCAATTTGTGCATCGCGCTCGCCCACTTCCATATATGGGAAGGTGCGGCTTTCTGATTGATCGTCCAGGATGAGCGCGTCGCACTGCACGTGGCTCTTGCAATTGGTTGCGCCTTCTTCAATGCGCACGAGTCCGCGGTACGTGGTGATGCCCGAATCTTTGGAAATGGACTTCGACACAATCTTTGATGATGTCTCGGGTGCTGCGTGCACCATCTTTGCGCCGGCATCTTGATGTTGGCCTGCGCCTGCATATGCAACCGACAACACTTCACCCGTTGCTTTTGGTCCCATCAGATACACGCTTGGGTACTTCATGGTCAGTTTGGAACCGATGTTGCCATCAATCCATTCCATGTGGCCTTCTGCTTCAACACGTGCACGCTTAGTAACCAAGTTGTACACGTTTGGCGACCAGTTCTGAATAGTGGTGTACGTAACGTGCGCACTTGGCTTCACGACAATTTCTACAACAGCAGAGTGCAACGAGTCATTCGTATACACCGGTGCAGAGCAACCTTCGATGTAGTGAACCTTTGAACCTTCGTCGGCAATAATCAGCGTGCGCTCAAACTGACCGGCGTTTTCGCTGTTAATGCGGAAGTACGCCTGCAGTGGCATTTCACATTCCACGCCTGGTGGAACATAAATGAACGAGCCGCCCGACCACACCGAAGTGTTGAGTGCACTGAACTTGTTGTCGCCCATTGGAATGACTGAACCGAAGTACTGCTTCACCAAGTCTGGGTATTCGCGAAGCGCGGTGTCCATGTCGCAGAACAAGATGCCCTGCTCTTCCAGCTCAATACGGTTGCGGTGATACACCACTTCCGAGTCGTACTGCGATGTAACGCCGGCAAGATACTTACGCTCGGCTTCTGGAATGCCAAGTTTTTCGTACGTGCGCTTCATTTGCTCTGGCAAGTCTTCCCACTCATCAGTCTGCGCAGTTGCTGGCTTCAAGTAATAAAAGATGTCTTGAAAGTCGAGGTCTGGCATGTTGATGTCGAACCATGGAGCCATTGGCTTGCGTTCAAATGTCTTCAGTGAGCGCA
>JAURJB010000006.1 GCA_030832455.1 Acidimicrobiales bacterium | reverse complement strand
ATATCGCGCGTTACGTCGCGACCGAACGCATCCGCTAATTCTTCTAAAACTTCTTCAGACACTTCGGCGTCGACAATTCGAACAACGTTTCCATCAAGAACAGACAGCGGAATGGATGCATCAACCGGGTTGGCGACACCTGTCTTTGCGAACACTTGCTCGAGACGAATCGTCGACACACCGAATTCGGAATCCTTATTCAACAAATCGACAATGTCTGGATCGGTCTCTGTCTCGAATCCAACAAGACGAATTTCGCTTCGCAATGCATAGCCTCGCTCTTCACGCACGCGTTTGCGCACGTGGGCCATCAACGCCACCACATCGTGAGCGCTGCCACCCTCATCGGCTTGAATAAAATTTGCGTGCTTTTCTGAAACATGTGCCGAACCAATGCGCAAGCCTCGCAATCCAAGTTCATCGATGACCGCACCGGCTGACACACGCCCCGGCTCGGGGTTAACAAATACCGAACCTGCATTCTGTCCGCCCGGCTGATTTTCGCGGCGCCACTTCACCACTTCTTGCAATTCGATTTCGGAAGCATTCATATCGGACGACCACTCCAAATCAACGGTTGCACTGAGCACAACATGGTGGTCATCTAATGCCGATCCTCGGAAGCGCAAACCTAAATCAACAGCCTGGACATCTGCTTCCATTCCCTTGCGCAAATGGAAGATCCGCACCGACGTCAACGAAGAGGCCATGTCCGAACCGTGTCCTCCAGCGTTCATCCGCACTGCTCCGCCAATTGAACCGGGAACACCAACGCCCCACTCAAATCCTTTAAGACCACGCGCCACACTTTGCCGAGCTGCCACCGGCAAGGTAGTTGACCCACCAAACAACGCAATCGGCTCAACATCAGGATCTTCCGAGCGATCAGGTAGATCGATGTATTCGGCTACCCCTCCCATCGTGAGCGCTAGACCAGAAAAACCACTGTCTGAGATCAACAAGTTGCTTCCACGCCCAATCACTAACAACGGCAGTTCAACGTGAGCCAATACCGAACTCACCGCGTACAGATCGTCAATGGTGGTGACATGCATGTGCAACGCTGCGGATCCACCCACTCGATATGTCGTGTACTGAGCTAGCGACACATCACGTTTAGCTCGGCCGGCAAGCAACCCATAAGCCTCGTCAAGTGCATCGGGAGTTGCGGGCTTACGCAACTGCGCAGGTGAGTTCACTGAGCACCTCGCATCCGACTACGCCGATCAATCACTTCATCAGGAAGCGATTGGATATCTCCACACCCCATCGAGATGCATAGGTCGCCTGCCCGAAGCTCGGTGGCCAAGTACTCGATTAACTCCGTTCGAGACTGCTTCCATTCGATATGCGTTGTTGGATGCATTGCAGTAACGGCATCTACGACGAGCTCGCCCGTTACGCCTTCAATTGGCGCCGTACCAGAAGAGTAAATATCAGTTACGACTACAACATCTGCATCCAAAAAACAACCCGCATAAGCTTCTGACATAACGCTCATTCGATTGAAGCGATTCGGCTGAAATACAGCAACAATGCGTTTCCATGAATCAGTTGCGTCATGACAACTGCCCAGGACAGCTGCGATTTCATTGGGAAGATGGGCGTAGTCATCGACAAACGTTACGCCATCATCAGTGCCGCGAAGATCAAATCTGCGTACTACCCCACCAAAACCTGCGAGAGATTCCTGGATTTGTGCAAAGGAAACACCAAGCCTCATCGACATGGCAATCACACCAAGAGCATTAAGCACGTTGTGTCGACCGCGCAGGCGCAATGAGACCTCCCCAAGCACTGCACCATTTAGCGCTACCGAAAATCGCGAGCCACCATGAGCAAACTCAAGATTGCTGCCAATTACATCGGCATCTACATCAATTCCATATGTGGTGAGTCCCACCGTGGACTGCAACGTCTTCACCATCGCTGCAATGTGCTCATCGCTGACACACACCACTTTGCTTCCAGGAACCGAACCGAGGTAACGAGCAAAGCTTTCCAGCAAACGTTCAAACGATTGGAAGTGATCAAGATGATCAAGATCAATATTGGTCAAAATCGTTGCTGAAATTGGCAACTGCTCGTGGGTACCATCGCTTTCGTCTGCTTCAACAATCAAGTGCTTTCCCGTGTTCCATGCTGCACCTGTACCAAGTTCACGGACATCACCACCAATAATGAAACTGGGAGACAGACCAGCGCCAGCCATCACCGTCATCAACATTGACGATGTTGTGGTTTTGCCATGAGTGCCCGCAACTGCAATGGTGTCTTTCGCAGCACAAATTGCTGCCAATATGTGCGCACGCGTCAAAGTCGTGATCCCCAACGCTGTTGCTTCGCGTAGTTCGCTATTGCTCTGCGGAATGGCAGAAGAGGCGGTGACCGCATCGCATCCATCAACTGCGCGAGGATCATGTCCGATATTGATAACAACACCTAATGCGCGGAGTCGTTCGATCGCCTCGGACTCACGCACGTCACTACCTGAAACAACATTGCCCATCTGTGCAAGCACCTGGGCAATCGCACTCATTCCCGGGCCCCCCACTCCGACAACATGCACCCTGCGGGGTGTCGATAGGTCAAACATAGTGCTCATTGCAGTTTCCCACTCCGTGCTGCCTCGTTGATGACATCAACAATCTTGCTTTCCCGATGCGCAATACCTAAGGCCTTAGCGTTGCGCGCAATCGTCATTCGTCGGTCATCGTCAATCAGAAGACTCTCAATGACAGCAGCAAAATCATGATGCGTCATCGTGCTTTCTTCCATAAGCAATGCAGCGTCGTGATCGGTAAGCCATCGCGCATTGACGAGCTGATGATTCTCTGCGGCGTCCTTCCATGGAACCACAACGGAGCACACTCCCACCGTAGCGATCTCGGCAATCGTGCTCGCCCCTGCCCTACACACAACAACATCTGCTGCGGCGTACATGCCAACCATGTCAGCGGAATATGCCAACCGCAGATAGGCAAGGTTTCCATTGTCATGCTGCACGTGCTCGGGGAGTTGAATCTGGTGCATGTACCGTTCGCCGGCAATGTGGACGACACATGTGTGCTGACTGCCGTGAAGACTCTTCACGAGATGTTCGGTTGCAGCATTGAGTACCGCTGAACCAAGTGAGCCACCCATCACCAACACCACGCGATCACCCAAGCCAATGCCTAGTTGAGTGCGCGCAGCATCGCGCAACTCCGCCAATTGCGCCGTTCGCAATACTCGACGCACAGGGGCACCTGTGACTATTGCTCTCGGTAACGAACTTCCTTCATATGCAACCGCCGAGGCGAACGCATAACGGGACTGCACCTTTGTCGCAAGTCCAGGACGGCGATCATACGAACACGTAACCACAGGGATGTTCAGCACACGGGCGGCTCGACATGTTGGAATACTCGCGTATCCACCAACCGAGATCACAACGTGTGGCTGCAACGATGCGAGTAGTTGCTTGGCCTGTCGATTTGCTTTCAGCAAGGCAAACACCATCGCAATGTTGCGTCGGATCATGCGTGGAGAGATTCCCCGTTGCAACCCATCCACCTTGAGCAACGAGTACCCAATCCCAAGTCCAGGAACCATGGTCGCCTCGACGCCACGGGTTGAACCAACGTAATAAATCTGACTTGCTAAATAGCCTTGATCAACGAGTAATTCTGCAATGGCAACAGCCGGCACGACATGCCCACTTGTGCCACCGCCAGTGATCACGGCAAAGGTGGACGAAGCAGATGCAGTCATGAACTACTTCATATTACGTGCAACATTAAGCAGCAGCCCAACTGCCGCAAGTGTCATAAACAACGATGAACCGCCGTATGACATCAAGGGCAATGTGAGACCAGTTACTGGCATCGCACCGATTACTCCTCCGATATTGATCAAAGCCTGTACACATAACCATGTTGTAATCCCACCAGCCAACAGTGCACCAAAGTGATCGCGTGCACCAAGAGCGGCCTGCGTACCAAGGCTGAGCAACAGTACAAAGCCACCAATCACACCTACTGTTCCGATGAGACCAAATTCCTCCGCGATGATTGCGAAAATAAAATCGCTATGCACTAGTGGGACATAGCCCCATTTTCCTGTGCCCTCACCAATGCCAACTCCCGTGACTCCTCCGTTGGCGATACTGATTACCGATTGCCACACTTGATACGCCCAGTGCCCTTTGTTCCCTTCTAAATCGGTGAAGGCAAAGAATCGATTTTGCAATCGCGAACTCGTGAGAACCAACCCTGTGGCGACAACGAGAAACAAGCCTGTCATTGCTCCCATCCAACGAATGGGAGCACCTGCAATAAACAGTGTCGCCATCACGATGCATGTAAACACAATTGCTGCTCCCAAGTCTTTCTGCAACACGATGCACAATGCAACGGTGATCGCCCACGCTGTCATGACTGGCTTCAAGGTGCGGCGCCAATCGGTCATTTCTGCACGACGACGCGAGAGCACACTTGCACAAAACAGCAGCAAGGTCACCTTCAAGATCTCTGATGGCTGAAATCGAATTGGACCTAGTGCCACCCATGCGCGCGCTCCGTTGATGACGAGTCCTACGCCAGGGACCATCGGCAAGGCCATCAGACCATATGAAGCCCACAATGCGTACTTCGCAAACTTGTGCCACTGGTGATACGGCATGCGATACGTGAACCATGCAGCAAACATGCCAAAGGCGGCCCACATGAATTGTTTTTGAAACATTGCCCACGGAGATCCACCACGGTTAACAGCTTCAATAGATGTTGCCGACAAGACCATCATCAAACCAAACACCATGAGCAACGTGGTCACTGCGAGGATCCCCCAAAACACCTTGTTTGGAGCTGCTGATGTGAGTCGACGCATCGAACCAACACCCTTTTTGTCGAGGACGGCTCGACGGCGTTGAGCCGGACTGAGCGAAGTTGAAACATTGGTCACCATATTGTCCTCCTAGAGACGATGTTCAGATAGATGCTTGACACAATTCATAAAGTCATCGCCACGTTCACCGTAGTTTGAGTACCAGTCATAACTGGTGCATCCTGGCGACAACAACACAACATCACCCGGTTGCGCTAAGGCCCGAGCACTCTCCACTGCACGCTTCATCGACTCTGCAACCTCCACCGTGCACACACCAGAAAATGCCTGCGCAATCTCTGACGCAGCTGCACCAATTGCCACCACTGCGCGCATGCGCTGAGGTTCAAGTGCCATGAGTGAAAGGTCTAAACCCTTGTTCTTACCCCCTGCAATCAGCACTACGTGTTCAAATGACTTCAACGCAACACCTGCGGCGTGTGGGCTCGTTGCCTTCGAGTCGTTAAACCAACGCACTCCATCAAGTTCACGCACGAATTGAATTCGATGCGCCGCATTGGTAAACGCAGCGAGCGCTGCAGCAACGTGTGGCTCTGTCGCCAAACCAGACTCGATGCATACGGCCGCAGCGGCAAGAGCATTCGAAACATCGTGTGGCAGTGACCGCTGCATGTCAGATGCAGACATAATCACCCCGCGCGGGCCAACGAGTTGCCCATCACGCAAACGATAATCGCCATCAGTAAGGCCAAAGGTAACAACACGGGCCTTACTTCCTTGCGCCACCTCGAGTATTCGCGGGTCGCTTGCAGGCGCAACGGCAACATCGGTAGACACACAGTGGGCCCACATTTTTGCTTTGGCATCGAAGTACTTCTGGAAACTGCTGTGCCAGTCCAAGTGATCAGGGGCAATATTGAGCCATACAGATGCTTGCGCGCGAAACGTATCAATGTGCTCCAGGCGAAAACTTGAACACTCAACAGCGAAAGCAGTTGCGCTCGAGGCGAGTGAATCGATAAGCGGAATATCGGTATTTCCTACTGCCTCAGATTGAAACCCTGATGCATTAAGAATCGAGCTAACCATCAGCGTTGTGGATGTCTTTCCATCTGTACCAGTGATGGCAACCATTGGCCGTGAACCACCTGGCCGATGCTGCTCAATGCGATACGCGATCTCAATTTCGGACTGGATCGACACCTGATGCTCACGAGCGCTCCGGATGACGAGATGCTGCTCGGGCACCCCGGGTGCTGGCGCAAGAATGTTGATCGAACTCATCACCTCCTCCAACTCTGACGTGTTGGTTACATCAACAACATGTGCGCCAATTTCACGAGCAAAATCACGGTGCTCCTGGTTCAACGCATCGTCACCAACGCTCACCGTCATTCCACGTGTCGCTAGCGCTTTGGCTACGGCGCGACCAGCAACCGCCAAACCAAACACGAATACAGTGTTTGGCGCAGTGGTCATCGCGATACTTGGTTAGTGAAGTCGGCGATAAAAATAGCTACTGCTGTAGCAACACAAATACCAGAGATTATCCAGAATCGAATAATCACTGTGGTCTCTGGCCAGCCACTCAACTCGAAATGGTGGTGTATCGGCGACATCTTTAGCAAACGCTTTTTCCGCCCAGATGCTTTAAACACTCCCATCTGCACAGCAACAGAACCGGCTTCGAAGACATTGATACCGGCGATAATCGGAAGCATCAAATGGGTATTCGTCGTGACTGCAAGCGTGCCAAGTGCAGCACCCAAACCAAGCGCACCAACATCGCCCATGAAGATACGTGCGGGGGCTGCGTTCCACCATAGAAAGCCACCGCAGGCACCCGCAAGTGCGGCCGACAACACTGCCAAGTCGAGTGGGTTTACGATGTCATAAATTTTTGGATTACGAAACGCCCAATATGCGATGATCGTAAATGCAAGGAAGCCGAACAATGCAGATCCAGCAGCGAGTCCATCTAAGCCATCTGTTACGTTTACTGCATTAGTGGTGCTCCACACCATGACAGCAGTCCAGACAATGAACAGTGGTCCCGACAGCTCCCAACCTGGACTCATTGCACGTGTGAATGAGATGGTCTGCGCGACGCCGGTGGTTGACGCAAGGATGAACATCAGCAAAATCGTGATACCAAAGGTGATCCATCCCTTCTTCTTCCAAAAGATTCCACGATTATGTTGGCGCTTGACCTTGAGATAGTCATCAAGAAATCCGATTCCTGCGAGCACAAACACTGTCAACCAAATCACCGCTGCTTGATCTGAAAACGGCAACCCACCGCGTAAATGTGCCGCAATCCAGCCAAAGAATCCGGCAGCCAAGATTGCAATACCACCCATTGTGGGTGTCCCCTGCTTAGCCATCTGATGTACTGGCCCGTGATCTTCCGCGCCGAGAATTGGCTGGCCCTTACCGAGACGTTCAAAAAAACTGATCAGCAGTCGCGTCGCAGCGAGTGAAACGAGCATCCCTACTGCGCCCGCGATGAGTACTGCAATCATGAATGTGCTCCCAATATCTCACGAGCGACTTCAACATCGCTAAACGAAAAAATGTCTGTACCGATCGTCTGCGTGCGTTCGTGACCTTTTCCTGCGATCACAACCACATCGCCCGTCTTCGCAACATCAAATGCTTTTGCGATTGCTGCTCGACGATCTAACTCAATGGCGATTACTTTATGCGAATCAGCCACATCAACTCCAGCATTGATCTGCGCAGCGATGTCACCTGCAGATTCTGAGCGCGGATTGTCTGAGGTAATCACTACGCCATCTGCTAGCGCACCAGCAACTTTACCCATGAGTTGACGCTTGTGCTGATCACGATCTCCGCCGCAGCCAAATACCACAAGAATCTTTACCGAGCTGCCTACTGATTCGCGCAAAGTTTGCAACACTCGCTCCAATGCGTCTGGTGTGTGCGCATAATCAACAACGACATCAAAACTTTGACCGGCTACGACTGATTCAAATCTTCCTGGGACTGCTGAAGTTGATGCCAATCCACGCATAATTGTTGACATCGGCACGCCAAGGAACCGGGCGGTGGCAATAACCGCCAACGAGTTGTGGAGATTAAACCTTCCACCAAGTGGCACCACACATTCGTGCCCATCAATGACAAAACTGTGATGACGAGGTGTGATCTCAATATCGCGCACATCATGTTGTGAAAATGGGTGTACGACGATTTTCGCGGCATCAATCAGCAATCTTCCATAGACATCATCCTCATTAACTACAGCGTCGTTAGTGAACTCGGGGGTAAACAGCGATGCTTTTGCTGCAAAGTACTGCTCCATCGTGTGGTGGAAGTCCAAATGATCTTGCGACAAGTTCGTGAACACCGCAGCGGCAAATGTTGTTCCCACAACTCGATGGAGCACCATCGCATGCGACGTCACCTCCATCACCACTGCCTGCACTCCTTCGACTACAAACGAAGCAAGAGTCCGTTGCAGGTCAGTTGATTCCATCGTTGTGCGTTCACCACTCAACGTTCCCAGTACTCGCGTATCAAGTCCATGCTCACCGAGCACGCTGCTCAACAACTGTGCGGTCGTAGTCTTGCCGTTAGTACCCGTCACGCCGATCACCACCATCTTTTGGCTCGGGAAATCACGCAACGCTGCCGACATCAATCCCATCGCAACTCGAACATCAGACACCACTACCTGAGGAATAGATACGGGCAACTCTCGTTGCACAAGTAGCGCTGAAGCACCTGCAGCAATCGCTTGTTCGGCATAGTCATGACCGTCATTGGTTTCGCCGATAATGCAGCAAAACAGCGATCCCGACTTAACTTCCTGTGATGTGTGAGTCACATCACAGATTTCGCAATCATCTCCCACCACACGTGTCAACACACCGCGCTTTGCCAAACCTGAAGCAGCCACCAGGTGACTGACGGCCATATGGCCGGAGGAAGCCGGCGACTCAGCCATGGCTAGTGCTTTGGTCCGAGCTCTGCTGGACGCACTTTGGGGCAACCATGATCAGTTGCATCTGGACGAATGTCCAACTCATTGATCAGTACCTGAGAAATATTTGCAAATACTGGTGCAGCTGCCGTGCCACCAAAGCGATCCATTGAATCCGCATTCGGCTCGTCAATAGAGACCAAGACAGTGAACCGAGGCTGCAACGCGGGAACGAATCCAACGAATGAAGCAAAGTATGAACGTGATCCATCATCAGCGACATATGTGCCATTGTCTTGACGCTTGTAGGCTGTGCCCGTTTTACCCGCAACCGTCATACCCGGAACTTTTCCTAAGGTTGCCGTACCAAAGCACACCACATCTGACATCAATGTGCGCATTACCGCAGCTGTTTCTGGTGAAATTACAGACCGCTGTTCGGCTGGCGGAATCGACTCGTTCACTCCATCTTTAGTCACGGTTGCTGTCACCAATCGCGGTGCAACATAGTTGCCATTGTTTGCAACGACATTCACTCCTGCAATCATCTGCAAGGCAGTGGTCGAGTAACCGTAACCATATGAAGTCGTGAACTTCCTCGCCCCAGCCCACTTGTCGGCTGACTGCAAGATGCCCTTAGTCTCGCCGGGAAAATCGATGGCAGTTTTTTTACCAAACCCAAAGGACTGCAAATAATCGTGCAGTGTGTCATTACTAATCGTGTTGCCGATCAACAAGGTGCCAACGTTTGATGAGTCAACAATGATCTTGCGAACGGTCATATCTTCAATACCGTGTGGGTACGCATCATTAATCCTCTGTTCCCACTTCGTGCCTTTGTTAGCAATAAATGATGGAGGCACAGTGAACACGGTCCCAGACTCCACAGTACCTTCGTTAATAGCAGCGGCAATGCTGAATACTTTTGCCACCGAACCAGGCTCGTTGGCCTCAACTGCCGCAAGGTTGCCCGAGTCAGCCGAATAGCTTCCATCCTCGTTGCGTCGCAACGTTGAAAGTGCATAAATCTCACCGGTTGCTGAATCCATCACGATTGCTGTACCGCTACGCGCGTTAAGTCGCGCAATCTGCTGAGCAAGAATTCCATCAACTTGATATTGGATGTTGCGATCAATGGTGGTGACAAGCGTCTTTCCAGGTATCGCTGGAACACTTTGATCGTTAGTAATCGGCATTGACTGATTCTTTGCACTGACTTCGCGGACCTGTCGGCCGTTGACACCAGCAAGTAACTCATCAAACTTTTCTTCAAGACCAGATGTACCTACGCCATCGGGGTCGGTACGTCCCACCAAGGCACGCAACCCTTCGCTTGTGAGTGCACGTGATGGCTCTGAATACGAAGACACGCCAAGCAGATTGAGCCCAAGTAACGAATCAGCAACTTCTTGCGTTACCTGTCGAGCAATGTAGACAAAACTTGAATTGCGATTCTGCAAGCGCTCGGATAGTGCCGCCTCTTGCTCTGGGTCCAACCCAAGTGCAACAGAAAGTGCACGTGCGGTTCCGACTCCATCTTCAATTTCGCGAGGATCCGCAAACACTGTACGTGCAGGTACAGCAATGGCAAGCTCAAGACCGTTACGATCCAACACTGCTCCGCGGTCTGCCTTGAGGGTATTAATGCGTGTTCGCTGAGCAACGCTTGCTTCGCGGTACTTTGACGAACCAATTGTTTGCAAGTAGCCAGTGCGACCCATCATCAAAACAAGCAACAAGGTAACGACAACGCGTACATAGACGATGCGATGCTTAATTCTTCCTGGTCGTAAATCTTCGGTCAACGCGCGTGCTGTACTGCGAGCCGCATTGCGAGCGATGTCGCCTGCACGTGGCTGCTCGTAACGTCGCCCACGAGATCCTGCTGCAATACTCACGGTTGCTCACCTCCTGCCCGAATGCCTTGGGTTAGTTTCTGGCCAAGATTGGCAAGGGGATTCAACGAAGGAAGTCCAGATGGATCCGCAAATCTTGGGTCCATTTCCCCTGTTGAAATCACTACTGCTGCAACTGCGTCTTGCGGAATCTCAACGAACTTTGAACCCAGACCAGGAGTCATCATCATCTCAATTGCCTTTGCACGAAGGTACTCGGGTGCCAACAACTCTGCTCGCTGTTGCTGCAACTCAAGTTTGTACGCCGTTGCAAGTCGAATCTCACTCGTCACACGGTCAAGCTTGAGTTGTTGACCAGCGATATACGCCTGCAACCCAATTACCGACGACACCACAATGAATAATCCCAGCACCATGGTGCTGAAGAACACAATGGTTCGCTTTGATGTGCCAGGGATGACTGTGAGATGGCGTTCAGGGGGTATCGATTGAACACCGCGAGGTTGCCGTTGCGGCACCCGTTGAGTATTGATCGCTAACGCCATCTCAGCAGCCGACCTTTTCAATAACCCGAAGTCGCGCCGATGATGCGCGGGGGTTGCGTTCAATTTCAATTGCGCTGGCATGCTCAGGAACACGCACTTTTTTCACAAGTTTTCCTGCTGATCCGTGGTGCTGGAAAGGCGAAGCAATCGTTGCAACTTCTGGGTTGCGTTCTGCATCACGGAAAGCTTGTTTAACAATGCGGTCTTCGCCTGAGTGATACGACAACACAGCAATCCGGCCACCCACTTGAGTTGCTGCAATCGCTTCTGCTAACGCTCGTGGCAAAATTTCTAGTTCCTTATTCACTTCAATTCGAATGGCCTGGAAAGTTCGCTTGGCTGGATGCCCACCCGTACGACGTGCAGGCGCAGGAATTGCTGCTGACACAATCTCGGAAAGCTGTTTTGTTGAAGTCACGGGGCGCGCTGAAACAATCGCCGTAGCAATCCGAAAAGCAAATCGCTCATCGGCATGACCCCGCAATACGTCTGCCAGTTGCTGAACTTCATAACCATTCACTACATCTGCCGCAGAAAACACTTGCGTCGTGTCCATGCGCATATCGAGTGGACCGTCGTGGCGGTATGAAAACCCACGATCCGCCTCATCGAACTGTGGCGACGAAACGCCCAAGTCAAACAGTGCTCCCGAAATTCCTGCGATCTCATGCTTCATCAAATACTCGGCAATACCATCGAACCGACCTTGCTGAACGATCAAACGACCTCCAAAGTCGGGAGCAATTGTCTGTGCATGCCGAATGGCAAAAGGGTCCTGATCAATCCCCATGACGGTCATCCACGAATAGGTGTTGAGCAGTCGCGTCGCATGACCCGCACCACCCAATGTCGCATCGACCACTACTCCGTGAGGAACACTGCCAAACAACTCCACGATTTCAGCAGCCATTACAGGGTCGTGATTAAAGGTTGAGTCAGTAGCGAGAGTGTTCATGGTGCAGTGTCGATTCTTTTTCTTGCTTGTAACCGCCAATGTTTCGCTGTACTGCAGTCCCTCGGCCGGCGTTGTCGTCGGGATGTCTCCCCGATTCGACGAAATGGAAGCGGGCGGAGTTGGGGCTGTCCATCGTGCTGACCGAAGGACTGCAGTACAGCGAAACGGATATGTGCGATTCGCTTGCAAAAAGGTAAAGGTGGTCGATGTGCTCCTTTGCCGCTACTCGCCTGATCCGGCGATTTGTTCAATGCCCATGGTCACGACTCGGTCATGACGCTCTGGGTCCCAAATTTCAACACGATCAAATGAACCGCTCACCACGACGCGCGAGTTGAGGGTGAGACCGGCATATTCACGAAGCTTTTCTTCAATGTTGATGCGACCCTGAGCGTCAATGGCAACCTCAAAGGTGTTGCTGGCTTGTGCCCGTTGCTGATTCAGCGACATCTCACCATTGCGGACCTTTTCCATCGAGTCACGTGCTGCCGTTTCGAAGGCTTCGGCGGTCAAGATGTCGATGCACTTGTCGCGGCCGATGGACAAGAAGCATCGTGGCTCTAATCGAGGGCGAAATGAGGCAGGCAACGCCAGGCGACCCTTTGGGTCTAGCTGTCGTTCATGCACTCCTACAAACACTGTTTTCCTCCGCTTGCCCAAGCAAACCCTTGTGGGGATTGCTTTCCCTTGAATTGCTGCCGTTGAAGGGAGTCCGCACTCCGGAACAACGAAATAGAGACTATCCCCACTTCCCCCCACTTTTAGGTATTTTCCACCACTTTTCCCCACTTTCTTGGGGACGCAGAAATGCGCAAAAAACGCAGTGTTTATTGGCAGAAATGACTTTTATGCAGCACAACGCCAGATGGCGAGGAAAAAAATGGTTTAACGAGGCAGATGTGCGACGAATGTTTCGACGATGGTCGAAGCATCAGCATCAATCGTGACAACGCGAGGGATTACTTCATCAATTGCACCTGGTAGCGAAGCGAAATAATGCGCAAGATGATGTGGATTCCATTTCATATATATGGTGCATTGAAAGCGCGCGTAATCGCGGGTCCGCCGCTGACTGATCCCCACTACTTTGGCCCGCTTGTCGCCACGTGCTGATATCACTTCACCTGGTCCTACACCGGCAAAACACAACAGTTCACCCCACGCATCACTGTGCACCGAGTCACGATGCACATCGAGATCAGTGACGCCGAGACTGCCAAGTGCACTCTGCCATGTTTCGCCAAGCCACCATGAGGCTTGTGCAACATCGTCACTCCACAGTGCGTCACCACGCGGGATCACAACATCGATCCATACCTGCTCGCTAGGTGCCAGGTACACAACGCCCCCACCACTACGACGACGCACGATGTCTATTCCATCAAGTGCACACTGCTGTGTGTTTAACAATGATTCTTGTTGACGTGATCCCAGCACTAAAGCAGGATGCGTTACATCAATATTCCACACCCCGCGTTGCGCGGGAAGCTCACGAAGATGCTGCTCACCAGCAGAAATCCTCTCGTGAAACTCAGTCCATGTATGACTAAGAGGCGTGGGCAAGATATTGCTTCCACACGTCAGGCACTCGCCCAACCGACACCGAAATCCACGTCAACTCTCGCGGCGCATGAGGTTGGTTTGCAAGTCTCATGCCTGCTTCTTCTGGAGTGCGATCGCGTTTTCGCAAGTTGCACGGACGACATGCTGCAGTCACATTTTCCCAGACGTTCATGCCGCCACGCGAACGAGGCATCACATGGTCGATGGAGTCGGCAACTCCTCCGCAATACTGACAACGGTGATCGTCACGAGCAAACACTGCTCGACGTGACAAGGCCGTTCGTCGATGATACGGAACTTTGACAACGTAACGAAGTCGAATCACCAGTGGACCAGGTAACGAGAAATTCTCGGAACGAACTTCGGTGCCATCGTCTTCAACAATGTCGGCTTTGTCGGACAGAACCAAACATACGGCTCGTCTTGCAGACACGACACTCAGCGGCTCGTATGTTGCGTTGAGAACGAGCGCGCTACGCATGATTAGCCTCGTCGCCCTCGGCGACTCAACCTCGTTGTACTGTGCCAATCACGAGCCCATTCGAGGTAATCAATAATGTCGTACACCTCTGGTTCGCGACGCTGGCCACCATATTGAGTCGAGGTTCTGAATTGTACGTATGCGGGGGTAGGCAATGGAAGATAGGGGGCACGAGTCCACCAACGCGTTGGCGCAAGCCGATATGCCTGACGAATTGCAGTCATCCATAACCACGGGCGCATCAACAACGCTGCAATTAACTTGGCGAATGTCATCGTGGTCATCATGTGGATCTGCTCAGACTAATTGGGTTTTGGTTCCTTAGGTAGACCAAGCACCATTTCACCAATAATGTTGCGTTGAACTTGCGATGAGCCGGCATAGATCGTTCCTGCACGGGCATTGAGAAAGGTCATCGCCCAACTCATCGAGTCGTTTGGAGCACCTGCATCATCTGTCTGAAATGCACTTGAAGGACGTCGGCCCGAAGGCACCAATGCCTCCATACCCATGATGTCGACGCCCAGCTCAGTAACCACCTTGTGGTATTCACTCCAATACAACTTAAAAATTGCTCCATCGGGACCAGGATGGTGACCCTTCAAGAACTGAGTCAGCGTGCGCATGCCGAGAAAGCGCATGACTTGCACAACCGAATAGCACTTAGCCAGACGCTGACGAATGCGCGGGTCATCAGCAACGCCCTTGTCACGCGCAAGCGCGAACAACCGATCGATTTCTGCCTGAAAACGAATCGGTGCAGTTGCAGCCGCTTCACCACGTTCGAAACCGAGCAATCCCATTGCTACTGCCCAACCGTTATTGATACCACCAACAACATTTTCTTTCGGAACACGAACATCGGTGTAGAACACTTCATTGAATTCGCTTTCACCAGAAATCATTTTGATTGGGCGAACCTCGATACCGGGTTGACGCATATCCACCAGCAAGAACGAAATGCCCTTGTGCTTAGGTGCATCGGCATCGGTACGCGCAAGAGTGAAGATGTGGTCGGCTAAATGACCGGCAGAAGTCCAAATCTTTTGTCCATTCAAAATCCATTCATCTCCGTCGAGCACTGCCTTCAATCCGACATTGCTCAAGTCACTTCCCGCATTCGGCTCGCTATATCCCTGGCACCACACGTCATCGCCCGAAATGATTCGCGGAAGGTAATGCTGCTTTTGCTCTTCAGTTCCAAACAACAACAGCGTGTTCCCCAGCATCTGAATGCTGAACACGTCGTTTGATCCACCCGTTGGCACACCTGCACGCTCGAACTCCTCAGCTGCAATCACTTGCTCGAGAGCAGATAAACCACCACCGCCGTATTGCTTTGGCCAACCCATCGCTAAAAAACCACCTGCCGCCAACACCTTGCGCCACTGCGCCACGAAATCTTCAAGTGGTTTGCCCTCAAGTGTTCCGATGCCCTTCCAATCTGCAGGGAGATTGGCGTTAAGAAACTCTTGAACGGTGAGTCGATACTCCTCGGCCTCTGGGGTATACGCAGGATTCATAAATGAAAAACTAGTCGCATCGTTGCAACAACAAGCAACCGAAGGCTGCACCCGTCAGGGATAATTGCCTACTGTTCGCGGTCAAAAATGCTGCGAGCGCGAAAGCCACCCACCTTGGCAGCAGAGCGTATGGTGTCGGCTACGTCTTTCATACCTGCCTTACTCATCGCCCGAAGTTGGTGCTCAATCACCAGTACGCAGGCGAGCATCCCGAGGAAGCCAAGAAATGCAACAAGGAAGTGAACCTGCAGAGTGAGCACCGTAAACACCAATGACACCAGCACCCCAAGTGTCGCCCAGCGGACTTTACGAATTGCATAGCTGTACAAACCTGATGAAGAAACAGCATTAGCAAACTTGGTATCAGTTTGTAACTGCTCTTCCAGCTCGCTCAGGATTCGTTTTTCATCGTCAGATAGTGGCACACCCCTATTGTTCCACGAATCAGCCGCCAACTCAACGCAGGACGAAACCTATTTATTCGTGAGATACATCGCCGGGACCCCATTTAGAGGTACCCGGCCGCTTACCCGACCTCAATGTGCTCGCAGGGCGTATCGCTGAATCACCAAACCGTTCACGAATGTCGTCAATTGCTCTCGTCGCGGGTGCCCAGACTTCATCGAGGGCGCTGGCATCTGCAGTTAACGCCCCATCATCAAACAGGCTCAACTGTGGTTCGTGCTCTTCAAAATTTCGTGTACTGATTCCGATCAAACGAACACCCCGAGAGAGATCAAGACTTTCCAGAAGCGGATCCAGAACCTGCAGCATTGCCTGAGCAGAGACGATGCTCGATGACGACGTATGCGATCGAGTCACCGTTTGAAAATCCGAAAACTTCACTTTCAGTGTGATCGTTCGTGGCAGTTGCTGTTCGTTGCGGCAACGTCTTGCCACTTCATCAGCCAATCTCACCAAATGCGTGCGCAGCTGGTCGCGATCAAACAGATCATGCGAAAACGTCTCTTCATTACCGATTGATTTTGCTTCGCGGTCGGAAACAACCATGGAATGATCAATGCCATGCGCCAAATTGAAAAGATGATTGGCATGTGCTTCCCCAATCGAATGTTGAAGCGCCACTCGGTCGACATTGGCGAGGTCTGAAACCTTTCTGATACCTATCCGTTCAAGTTTTTCCAATGTCGCCGGGCCAACTCCCCATAGTGACTTCACCGGAAGTGGATGAACAAAGGAAATCTCTTCGCCGAGGCGCACCTGAACAACACCCTTTCCTGGCCGCACACCTTGCTGGTCGGCGATGGGTTTGGCCTGCTTGGAGGCAAGTTTTGCAATGAACTTGCTTGGCCCAATTCCTACACTGCACACCAATCCCACTTCATCATGCACACGTGAGCGAATCGACTCAGCTATCGAGACCGCATCACCGAACAACTTCAATGCTCCTGTGATGTCCAAAAATGCTTCATCTAGCGACAGACCTTCAACAAGTGGCGTGTAGTCACGAAAGATGCCAAACACCAATGCGCTGACTTCGGAATACAGACTCATATCCCCCGGTAAAAAAATGGCTTCAGGACACAGCCGACGAGCGCGCGATGATGACATCGCCGAGAACACACCAAACCGACGCGCTTCATACGAGGCTGCCGCAACAACTCCGCGTCGACCATCGCCACCTACTACCACTGGCTTTCCGATGAGATCGGGGCGTTTCCTCAACTCGACAGCGACGAAAAACATATCCATATCAACATGGGCAATTGTGCGCGAGGAATGCATTGCTGAGGGCTCCACTAGAAGCACCACGATACGACAACTACGCTGTCATCGTGCCGAACGACGATCCAGTTACATCAACTCGCCCACTCTCTGCACTACCCAGTATTCGTGCACGCATCATTGCCTTTGTCGGAATCTGCGTAGCCGGACTTGCTGGTGCGTCAATTGGCTTCTCGATGGTTGATGTGCAGTGCTCAGGATCATGCGCAGTTCCAAATGGAATTGGCATGTTCATTGGAGCATTAATCGGAGCAGCTGGTATGAGTGTTGTTGCGGTACTCGTGCTGCGCGCACTTGGTGAATGGCGCGAACTCTCTGACCGGGAACAGCAATAATTGTGCCACCCGCTCACGAGCTGCTCTCTATCGCACGTGATCTTGCAACCTCGGCTGGAGACATGGCTCTTGCTGGACGCAAGGCTGGCCTCCAGCATGTCCACACCAAAACCACTGCCACCGACATGGTGACCGAATTCGATCAGGCATCTGAAAAACTCATCGTCGAGGGATTGCGCCAGCAACGACCCCTTGATGCCATTGTTGGCGAAGAAGGTGCAAACTTTGCGGGCTCATCGGGAATTACATGGCACATTGACCCCATCGATGGAACCACCAACTTTCTCTACGATTTACCGGCTTGGGCAGTCTCAATCGGAGCATCAGATACGCAAGGCCCTATTGCTGGGGTCGTCTACATACCCGCACTAGGCGAAATGTTTTCCGCAACACGCGGAGGTGGCGCATTTCTTAACGATTCGCCCATCCACTGCAACCAAATAACAGACGTTTCCCAAGCATTGGTGTGCACAGGATTCAGTTATTCGCCTGAGCAACGAACCATTCAGTCACGTCGGGTGTCCAGATTTATTCATCTCATTCGCGATATCCGACGTGCAGGTGCAGCCGCAATTGACCTGTGTTATGTCGCGTGCGGCCGAATTGACGCCTACTTTGAAGAGAACCTCCATCAGTGGGACATTGCGGCTGGCATTTTGATCGCCCATGAGGCCGGGTGTACCAGTGGGGACTTTTCTGGCGCAGTCGCCCACCCATCCGAGATACTCGTCTCTGCCCCAGCCATCTTTGACCAGCTATCCAACCTCATCATCGCCGCCAGCGTCTCAAAGGAGTAAACATTGTGACTGTGGGTATTCGCGTATTGGCAGTCGAAGACGACGAACGGATTAGGGCCTCAGTAAAACTCGCTCTTGAAGACGAAGGATGGATCGTTGACGAAGCAGCAAGCGGTGAAGATGCCATCACACTGTTCAGCAAGCACCCAGCAGACGTCGTACTCATTGACATCATGCTGCCCGGAATTGACGGCTTCGAATTGTGCCGAACCATTCGCAAGTCGAGCAATGTTCCCATCGTGATGGTGACAGCCCGAGCAGATACTCACGACGTTGTTGCAGGGTTGGAGGCGGGAGCAGATGACTACCTGACCAAACCATTTGCACCCAAAGAACTTGCTGCACGAATCCGAGCGCTATTGCGGCGCGTGCGCCCATCTCAGCCTGGCCACTCAAAGTTGGTGTTTGGCAACCTCGAGATCATTCCTGATGAAGGAAAAGTATTACTCGATAACCACGAAGTAGAACTGACAAAAACCGAGTTCCGACTGTTGTGCGAACTTGCCAATGATCCAGGTGGCGTGTTTAGCCGCGAACTATTGCTCGACAAAGTATGGGGATACGGATACTTCGGAGACGGTCGATTGGTCGACGTTCATATTCGGCGCTTACGTATGAAGGTTGAAGTCGATCCAGCAAACCCAACGCACGTCGTCACCGTTCGCGGCCTTGGCTATCGCCTTCAGTCGTGACCGACATCTTCACCGAAACCTCAACACCTCGCTATCGCCTCACTCGAGCGCGACGACTTATTCGCACATTCGTGCGCAGAATCACTCCGACGCGCATCGGCTTGCGTAACCGAATACTGCTGATCTTTGTCGCTGGCGCACTGATCTTGGCCGTCGTGCTGGCATCAATCACCTACTCATTCACACGATCAAACCTTGTCGATCAGCGGATCAACGCCGAGACCAATCAGGCACTCACCAATGCGCGACGAGCCCAGAATGACCTGATTCTGGCGCCCGACGAAATCACACTTGCACTTGACCAAGCCGGGAACACCCAGAAGCTGATCTTGATGAAAGGTCAATGGTTTGCAAGCAGTCCACAGTTCCTGCAAGACATGATCCCAGAGGTTTTGCTTGAGCGAGTGCGGAATCAAGGGCGAGCCGCACTGATGATTGTGGACACCCCAAAGGGTGAAGCAATGATCGTCGGCATACCACTACCTCGTGTTGATGCTTTGTATTTTGAGTTCGACAACATGCGCGAGGTGCGCGCTGCATTGCAAAGCCTTCAGCTGGCGCTGCTGATTGCGACGGTGATCACCACGATGGTGGGAGTTTCGCTTGGACTGTTTGCCTCACGCCGAGCCGTCCGCCCTCTCGCGAACGCAGCCCAAGCGGCGCGAGCAATTGCCGATGGCCGACTTGAAACCCGCCTCGAACCAACAGATGACCCCGACATGCAAGCATTAACGTCAGCATTCAATGACATGGTGAACACACTGCAACAGCGCGTTGAACGAGATGCGCGGTTCACATCGGATGTCAGTCATGAATTGCGCAGTCCACTGATGACACTCGCCGCATCGGTGCAAGTCATGGAATCCCGACGGGATGAACTACCTGAGAGATCACAGGCAGCACTCGACCTATTGTCTAGCGATGTCCTTCGTTTCCAGGGTCTTGTTGAAGACTTGCTGGAGATTTCACGTTTCGACGCTGGCGCAATCAGGTTGGTCCTCGAACCGTTGTCGCTGTATGAGTTCATAAAACAAGCAGTGTCAGTCAGCAGTATTCCACGCACCGAGATTGTGTGCGACGATATTGATGTACTCGTTGCGATACGTGGAGACAAGCGAAGACTCGCGCGAGTCATCGCCAACCTTATCGACAACGCCCGAATCCATAGTGGGGGCAAACCAAAGATTGTGATTCAGCGCGCTCAAGACGACGAACCCCCAACACATGTGTGGATCGTTGTCGAAGACGACGGAGACGGTTTGATCGAAGGAGAATTTGAGCACATCTTCGAACGCTTCTCACGCGGTGGAGCTGCTGGCCGCCGCGCTGGCACAGAAGGTGCAGGTCTTGGATTAGCACTTGCCCGCGAACATGTGGCTCTCCATCGCGGCCGGATTTGGGCTACCAACCGCACTGACGGAATCCGCGGTGCTCGGTTTATCGTTGAACTTCCAATAGAGATTCCTATGACGACTAGCGAATCACCTTTATGAACCACCCCGCAAACTGGCGTCGCTTCACCGCTGTGCTCGTGGCTGTCACGTGTCTGTCAATCGTTACAGCAGCGTGTGGAATACCCACAGATGATCAACCACGGAACATCGATCCTGCACTGCAAACTAATCTGAGTAAGCCATGAGCACATCAGTCGTTATCGCAATTGATGCGGGAACCACAGGAATTCGATCGCGCGCAGTTTTTGCCGATGGACGCGAATCTATTTCGTCGTATCAAGAGTTCACTCAACATTTTCCCACTCCCGGATGGGTTGAACACGATGCCAATGAAATCTGGCAAGCCGTGCACAACACGCTGTCGAGCGTGATCAACAGAGTTTCCGAACCGATCGCCGCAATCGGCATCACTAATCAACGCGAAACCGTGGTGGCTTGGGATAAGTCGACCGGCAAACCATATGGTCACGCAATCGTGTGGCAGGACCGTCGGACCGCCGAGCGATGCTCACAACTCACTCCTCAACTTGATCTCATTCGTGCAACCACAGGACTTGTTCTTGACCCATATTTTTCAGGATCGAAAATGGAATGGTTGCTGAAGCACGGCAACGTCCCGAACAACTCCGATCTGGCACTCGGCACCATTGATTCGTGGATTGTCTGGAATCTGACTCAGGGGGCATCATTTGTCACCGATGTCACCAATGCAAGTCGCACAATGTTGTTCGACATCACATTGATGCAATGGAGCAAAGAACTGTGCGCGATGTTTGGGGTCCCCGAGCGTGCACTGCCTCGTGTTGTTGCATCAAGCGAGCGTGTTGGCGTTACTGCACAGACGCAATCGATTCCCTCCGGAATTCCCATTTCCGGAATTGCCGGAGACCAACAGGCTGCATTGTTTGGTCAGGCTTGTTTCAACCCCGGCAGTAGTAAAAACACGTACGGCACAGGAAGTTTCGTACTGATGAATGTGGGGACCACGTGTCCAGCGCCAAGCGAAGGTCTGCTCACCACGGTGGCATGGAAGTTGGGTTCAGATGCACCTGTCTACGCACTTGAGGGAGCAATTTTTGTCACTGGAAGCGCCATTCAATGGCTCCGTGATGGCATCAATATCATCGACTCTGCACCTGAAATTGGTCCACTTGCCGAGTCAGTGCCTTCAACTGACGGAGTTGTTGTCGTGCCTGCCTTCACCGGACTCGGTAGTCCGTGGTGGGATCCGTATGCACGCGGCGCGGTGCTCGGCATAACCCGGGGTACAACTCGCGCACACATCGCACGCGCTGTTGTCGAATCAATTTCCTATCAAACGCGTGATGTCGTTGAAGCAATGTCTCACGCCGCTGGCGTCACCGTTACCGACATGAAAGTTGATGGTGGTGCTGCTGTCATGAACCTGCTTCTGCAGTTACAAGCCAATCAGCTTGGCGTTTCCGTGATACGCCCTCGCGAGCTTGAAACCACCGCAATGGGTGCCGCATATCTTGCAGGTCTTGCTGAAGGCGTGTGGACATCACTGCAGTCTGTTACTGACGCCTGGAAACTTGACACCGTGTTCGCCCCTCAACCCACGGGCACAGAGACTCACGATTACATGTTATGGAAACGCGCAGTTAACCGAAGCCTCAACTGGGCGCAACCGGAGTGATCAACATCAATTAGCGATATTTGTTGCGCTTGGCAATCCATGTAGATGTGCATGATCGTTGTAGCGCACGATTGCAAAATGTCCCGCTCGCACCTCGACCAACTCGGTGATCGAACAGTTTTTCGTGTGCACTTCAAAAGCGCCCGTCGGCGGAGTTTGCATTGTGGTTCGCAGAATTGCATCTACCACTCCACCATGACACGCGATCAGCACCGACTTGCCAGCGTGTTTTCGCAACACCTGATTGAGTGCTTCTGAAACACGGCGATGGAACTGGGCAATCGTTTCGCCACCCGGAAAGAACACGGCGTTGGGATCACCCGCCCAATTAGGTGTTCCGTGACGGCGAACAAACTCATCAAAGGTGAGTCCGTCGCATTCTGGACCGGGATCATGTTCGCCAAACCCGGTATCAATTGAGATCGGCAGACTCGACAGTGCTGGCGCAATAATTTCTGCGGTTTCACGTGCACGAGGAAAACCACTCGACATCAAGATGTCGACATCGAGTTCTCGTGTATGTGCAAGACGGTCGCGCAAACGCGCTGCCTGCAATTTACCCAACTCGGATAAACCCGAACACGTGCGAGGACCACCAAGAATTCGATTCACCGTGACAATTGATTCGCCGTGCCGCACCAGCACGATGCGCGTTTTGCTCATACCAGCTTTTCGACAAAACCTTCCAACTGACGCAAGTTGCGGCATTCATACACACCATCGGTGAAGCTGCCGTATTCGCCTACCACCGAGTCTCCGGTATTCCAGTAACTCTTCGGTTCAGGATTGAGCCAATACACATGGCGGCCACGTTTTTGCATTTCCTTTACTACCCAGGAACTAGTTGCGTGGTAGTTATTTCGCGCATCGCCAAGCAGCAAGATCGTTGTCTTTGAATTGATGTCTTTGCCGTAACGCTCCCAGAACACTTCGAAGGCGTGACCGTAGTCAGAATGGCCATCCACCCACACCACATCGGCTTCGGTGTTCACGCGATGAATCGCATCAGAAATATCTTCGGTGTTCTTGAAGTAGCTCGTCACTTCGTCAATGCCATCTATGAACACGAATGAGCGCACCTTCGAGAATTGCCCCTGAATCGCGTACACCAACATCAATGTGAACCGTGCAAATGCCGCGACGCTACCCGAAATATCGGCAACCACCATCAATTCGGGCTTTGCAGGCCGTGGGTACTTGAACTTCGGGTCAGCTGGTACACCGCCATAGCTGAGCGAGTGACGAACGGTATTGCGAAAATCGAGCGGTCCTTTGCGACCATGTCGACGCTTGCGCGCCAATCGTGCGGCAAGTTTGCGAGTTAATGGCTGCAGAGCTTTCTTCAGGCTTTGCATTTCATCACGACTTGCATGCATGAACTCGACATCTTCGGGAAGCGGTTTGCGCAGCGTCTTTGCCATCGCCTCTGCCCCACGGTCGGCAACAAGTCGCCGTCGGATTTCAGCTTCAACTTCTTGCTTGAACTGCTCAATCCGACTTTCGAATTCGTCTTTTTCAAGACGTTGCTCCAGATTGGTCAGCTCTTCGGCAGCCTGTTGCTTGTTTGCATCCATCAACCTGTCGAGCATGTTGTCGAGATCAAGGTTGCGCAGTGTGCGATACAAGTAATACGTTCCACCTACAGGGCGACCAGGTTCCATTCCAGCAAAGCGCTGCACCGACTGCTTGGCCAAAGCCTTCATCATTGCTTGATCGCCATTCATCAATGCGTTCATTAACATCTGCGCAATTTCTTCTGGGGTGAGGCCATCCATGCTGCCGCCACTTTGACCCTTGCCTTCACCTTGCATCTGCAAGTCCTGTTGCTCGCGCCACATCTCGCTGTCTTCGCTGCCGTCTTGCGCAATGCTGTATTCAGGGCCGCGCAACGAAAAATACACTTCGAAAATGGTTTCAAAGGCGCGCCAATGGTTTTGGCTCTTAACCAATGTTGCAGCAAGCGCGTACTTGAAAGCATCGCGATCTTCCAGCGGAATTTCCTTTACTGCCTCCATCGCATCCAAGTTTTCGGTCAGGCTTACGGGCAAGCCAGCGTTACGCAGCTCGACGATAAAACCTGACATCAAGTCAAGGACTGGCATTACATCAACTCACTTGTCAACCGACAATTCCTTCGCCGCTTTGGCAATGTCGGTTTGGTATTTGAGGAGAATGTGTAGCGTGTCTTTTGCTTCTTGCGCATCAATGTGATCGATGCCAAGCAAAATTAGCGTGCGGGCCCAGTCCAACGTTTCGCTCACTGATGGAGCCTTCTTCAAGTCGAGTTGGCGAATGCTGCGCACAATTCGGGCGATTTGATCTGCAAGATTTTCGGTAATGCCTTCAACCTTGGTGAGAACGATTTCCTTCTCGCGATCCATGTCGGGGTAATCGATATGCAGGAACAAACAACGACGCTTCAATGCTTCTGAAAGCTCACGTGTGTTGTTTGAGGTAAGAAACACCATCGGAATTTGCTTTGCCGTGATCGTTCCTAATTCAGGAATAGACACCTGATATTCGGAGAGAATTTCGAGCAACAGCGCTTCAGTCTCAATTTCAACACGGTCAACTTCGTCAATGAGCAATACGACCGGATCGGTGCTGCTGATTGCCTCGAGCAATGGCCGAGTGAGCAAGAATTCATCGCTGAAGATGTCATCGTGCACTTCAGACCACGAATCACTTGATTTGTCAGCCTGAATTCGAAGTAACTGCTTCTTGTAGTTCCATTCATACAGCGCCTTAGATTCGTCGAGGCCTTCGTAGCACTGCAAACGAATGAGTCGCGCGCCAAGCATCTCAGCGACGCTCTTTGCCAACTGTGTCTTGCCTGTTCCTGCAGGACCTTCAACAAGGATTGGCTTGCCCAATCGCTGGGCCAAGTAGACCACTCCAGCAATTCCTGAGTCGGCTAAATAGTTGACCTTTTTCAATCCATCACGGACTTCTTGTACTGATTCAAAGCTCTTGCTCATCCGAGCAACCCTAGCGTTTAGACCCCTTGCGCCTACGATGGAGATGCTCATGACCGGTCTCGCTCGATCGAACCTCGTCGTTGCCGCGGGTACCGCGGTCTCCCGACTTACTGGTCTTGCACGCATTGTCGTCTTCGGAGTCATCATTGGCCAGACAGCACTTGCCGATGCATTTGATAGTGCCAATAATTCACCAAATGCCATCTATGAGTTACTCATTGGTGGCGTACTTTCGGCAAGCCTTGTGTCGCTCTTTGCCCAGTTTGTCGAACGCGACGAATACGAATATGTCGGTACCAAAAGCACTGACGCAATCATCAGTGTCGCAGTTATCGCACTTTTTACACTCACCGCACTTGCAGTGGTGTTTTCGCCTGCCATCTTTCATCTCTTTTCTCTCAACCCTGCCCCAGGTGTAGACGTTGAAACATTCCGAAGTGTGGGCTCTGCAATCACACGAATCGTGGTACTACAGATCTTTTTCTACGGACTCAGTGCACTTACATCAGCATTGCTGAATGCAAAAAAGCTGTTCTTTGCCGCGGCATGGTCACCTGCGGTTGCCAACCTCGTCACGATCGCTGTCTTTTGCTTCATTCCCCTGCGCTATCCGGATGGGCGGATTGATATCGCATTTGCCAACGATCAACAGGGTGTCGTCTGGCTGCTTGCGCTTGGCACCACGCTCGGTATTGCCACCATGGCGATCATTCAGGTAGTTGCCGTTGTCCGCCATGGGCTGAGCTTCAGTTTTGCTCCAAAGTTCTCGCATCCTGCAGTACGCAAGTTGCTCACACTCTCTATGTGGACGCTTGGATATGTAGCCGCGAACCAGGTTGCACTCGTTGTCATCAAGAATCTTGCATCACCCGGCAGCGGAGGTGTTGACGCCTATGCCAAGGCGTTCGTATTGTTGCAACTTCCACACGGTTTGCTTGCTGTTTCGATTGCCACCACGTTCGTTCCCGAACTCGCACGCATGTTCCATCGCGGTGACCACAATGCATTCTCTACAACGATGTCGACTGGCATTCGCCTAACAGCATTGTTCACAGTTCCGGCTGCCCTTGGCCTATGGGTACTTGCCACCCCAATTGTCGGCGTGCTGTTTCAGCATGGAAATTTCTCGGCCCAAGCAACCACTACTACAGCGCGAGCCCTATCCGGACTCGCACTTGGACTCGCAGGGTTTTCTCTGTACCTCTTTGTGCTCCGTGGGTTTTATGCACGTAATGACACGAAAACTCCGTTTTTTCTCAACCTCTTCGAGAATGCACTCAACATTGTTTTTGCGATTGTCCTCGTTGATCGCCACGGAGTGTTTGGCTTAGGGATCGCATTCTCGCTCGCCTATCTCATTTCTGCCGCGGTTGCACTCACTGTGCTTGAACGAACTGAAGTAGATATCAATATTTCGCAGCTACTTGGCAATATTGTGCGCATCGTTGCAGCGGGCGGCGTGCTGGTGCTTACAGTTTGGGTCGCGACATCAGCGATTGATGGAGACGCCGGATTTGCGGCGTTGTCACGCTTGGTCGTCGGCGTGGTCGTCGGCGGTGCTGCGTACGTAGTGGCGTTGCGTGTCTTTGGCGAATCGACGTTGCGCGACTACTTGTCGAGCAAAACAACCAGATCGTCACGATGAACAAGTTCGGGATCGACACCTTCAGGTAGATCGGTACTCTGCAATCCAGCGGCGGCGCCCGCCTGCACTGCATCGATGCCAACCATTCCACGCGCAAACACCTCTCCACGTACATCGGCAATTTCGACCGTATCGCCACCAACAAAGTCGCCACTCACTTCCACAACACCAGCATGTAAGAGCGATGTGTTTCGGGTGATCAATGCGTTACGTGCGCCATCATCAACAACGATCGTTCCTGCTTGTTGCGCAGCAAAAGCAATCCATAGTTTGCGAGCGGACAAGTTGCGATTGTGAGGCAGGAACTGTGTTCCTGCTCCGCTGATGGAGTTGAGCGCATCCTGCAACACGTTGACTCGGCTGGCAGCCGCAATCACCGTGCGCACACCCGACCATGATGCAATTCGAGCCGCCGACAACTTTGAAGCCATGCCACCACTTCCGCGAGCCGTACCAGCACTACCCGCATGTACGGACAGCAGCGGATCATCGGCACTCACGCTGGCGATAAGTGTTGCTGTTGGATCAGTGCGCGGATCAGAAGTAAACAATCCGCCGATGTCGGTAAGCAAGATCAACACATCAGCACCAACGCTGTGCGCCACCAATGCTGCGATTCGGTCATTGTCGCCAAATCGAATTTCGTCACTGGCGATGGCATCATTTTCATTGATGATCGGCACACAACCAAGTTCGAGCAATCGACCAAGTGTTTGACGAGCGTGCAAATATTGTGTGCGGTCAATGAAGTCGTTTGGTACGAGTAAGACCTGTGCGCCAATCAATGACCGCTCTGCCAAATAATGGTTATAGCGATTCATCAACTGGCTCTGCCCTACTGCCGCAAGAGCCTGCAATGTTTGGGTATCCGTTGGCCGATGACTCAAACCCAGCGCTGCAACACCACCGGCGACTGCGCCAGAGGTAACGACCAGCACTTCGTGATGCTGCTCGCGTAGTTGAGCTACTTGATCACACAGTGTCGCAATGGCCTGATCGTTCATTGCACCATGCTCATCGGTTACAGATGAGGTTCCGATTTTGACGACAATTCGCATCATTAACTCTCTGGTGTGTACTCAAAACTAAACGTACCGATATGAACAACGGTGCCTTCAACTGCACCGGCGCGCGCTAATAGACGATGCACGCCGAGACTCTTTAGGCGTTCGTCAATGTAATTCATTGCATCGGGAGTGGTCACGTCATTTAATGCAACCGCGCGTTCTACCTCGCGCCCCTCCAAACGGAACTCGAGGTCAGCGATCTTGTTCACCTTCGTGCCTTCAGCCTTTGGCTTGATCACTACAGCGCCTTGCTTTGGTGGCTCCAATGTCCGCGCATGCTTCACGAGGTCAGCAAGGTCTCCCAACACTTTGCGAACTCCGTCGCGAGTTACCGCAGACATCTTCGACCCAGCCCACTCAGCAGTAGTTTGCGCATCTGCAGCATCGGTCTTCGTGGCAACTACCAAGCGTGGCCGTTCAAGAAGGTCGGGGCGATACTCGCCAAGTTCGTGCAACAAAATTCGTTCTTGCTCGCTCGCAGGCATGCCGTCCATTGGCGCAAGGTCGACAAGAACGCACAGCACACGTGCACGTTCGATGTGTCGCAAAAATTGATGGCCAAGACCTTTACCTTGGCTTGCGCCCTCGATAATTCCTGGAATATCTGCGATAATGAATTCAGTTTCTGCATCGAGGCGAACGACACCAAGATGTGGCTCCAATGTGGTGAACGGATAGTTAGCAATCTTTGGTTTGGCTGCCGACACCGAGCTGATGAACGTGCTCTTGCCTGCGTTTGGAAAACCCACCAACGCAACATCGGCCATCAACTTCAATTCAAGTTTCAGCCAGCGCTCGACACCGTGCTCACCCTGTTCGGCGAACTTAGGCGCACGACGACGGTTTGATAAAAAGCGCGCGTTGCCTCGCCCACCTTGTCCACCCCGCGATGCACACCACTTCGATCCATGTACGGGAAGGTCGGCAAGTACTTCACCGGTATATAAATCTTTGACCACCGTTCCCTCGGGAACATTGACAATCAATTCGGATCCACGACGACCGTGCAAGTCCTTACCCATTCCATTAACACCATCGCCTGCTCGACGGTGAGGGTGATCACGAAACGCCAACAGAGAAGCAACGTTATGGTCGGCTACCAGCCAGACAGATCCACCATCGCCACCATCGCCACCGTTTGGCCCACCGAATGCAACAGGGCCCTCACGACGGAAACTGACACAGCCAAAACCGCCGTCGCCACCGCGAACGTTGAGTTGGGCTTCGTCGACAAATGCGCTCATAGGGGATTTCTAGGCTACTAGTGCCACACCCTTGATCTATCGTGAACGCCATATCGTGAACAATGTGAATACGCCACTAGAAGGTATCGATCCAAGCGAACCCCATTCGCGCGCCATTGCGTGGGCCCAGACCATGCATGGGTTTGATAGCGATGGCATTCGATTCGCTCATGCTGACTCGTGGGCCGGGTCTGGCAGCACCCATATCGTCGATCGCGTCGAGCGTGAAGCCCGTGACCACGATGTACTTGCCCCTCTCGCCACTCGCTCGTTTGGTGCTGGCAATCGTGCGATTGCCGAAGAAGCAGACCCATTTCGCACATGCTTCGAACGCGATCGCGATCGCATCTTGCACGCTTCTGCTTTCCGCAGGCTCGCGGGCAAAACTCAAGTGTTTGTGTTCCCACAAGATCACCAACGCACACGACTCACGCATGCTCTCGAGGTTGCTCAAATTGCAACAGCAGTGGCACGAGCACTCGGCCTCAATGTTGCGCTCACCGAAGCAATTGCCTTAGGCCACGATTGCGGTCATGGCCCAGGCGGTCATGCAAGTGAAGACGCACTGAGCCCCTTCCTTGCAGAAGGCTTTGATCATTCGGTGTGGGGTGCTGACGTCACGTTGGTTCCACTTAACTTGTGCACCGAAACACTCGATGGCATTCGCAATCACTCGTGGTCGCGCCCAGCACCGCAAACGCCAGAAGGTGAAGTGGTGTCGTGGGCTGATCGCATCGCATATGTATGTCACGACTTCGAAGACGCAGTGGCCACCGGCATTGTCTCGCCAAGCCAACTTCCCGACATTGTGCGCACCTACTGCGGAGAAACACGTTCAAGCCAACTACGCGCATTCATCTCATCAATGATCGGGGCAAGTTTGCACAACGGACGCGTTGGCATGAAATCAAACGAAGCCGATGCTCTTGCAGCGTTTCGTAAATTTAACTACGACAACATCTATATGCGCGAAGCGTCGCGCAATCAAGCAAAGTCTGTGATCGACTTACTTCGCGCACTTGTCGAGCACTACGTTGCGCATCCTCATCTCATGGCAACTCAACCACAACCCGAGATTGCGCCAAGCCACAGCGAGCAAGCATTGCGTGAAGCAGTTGCATACGTCGGTGGTATGACCGACAGGTTCGCATGCCGACAAGGCGCTGCTCTACTCGGTTGGGATGAAAGCCGACTCCCTCAAGGAATCGATACGCACTAAAACGCAAGAAGCGTTATGCAGTTGGAAGAACGTCAACAACCTTGCGGCCACGACGTTCGCCAAACTTTACGCTGCCGTGTGCAAGAGCGAACAAGGTGTCGTCTTTGCCAATGCCAACGTTTTTGCCAGGGTGCACTTTGGTGCCACGCTGACGAATAAGAATCGTGCCTGCGGTGATCTTGGTGCCGTCAAATACCTTGACACCAAGTCGTTGCGCGTTTGAATCGCGACCGTTACGTGTAGAACCGCCACCCTTGGTCTTTGACATGTTTCAGCCTTTCGCGATGCTGGTGATTTCAATCACCGAATACTTTTGACGATGTCCGAAGCGACGGCGCTGGTTAGTGCGGCGCTTGTAGGTAAAGCCATCGATCTTTGGACCGGCAGCCTTGCCAATGATCTTTGCGGTAACTGTTGCCTTGGCCAAGTCGCCAGGTGTTGACAACACGGTCGCGCCGTCGACAAGGAGCACCGGGGTGAACTTCACCTCGGCTCCATCTACTGCATTGAGAAGTTCGACCTGGACCTTTTGGCCCTGAGCAACTTTCTCCTGCTTTCCTCCGGTTGCGATTACTGCGTACATAACGGTCTCCTACTCTACCCCTGAACTATCGGGCTTCCCAACTCTGGCTAATCCAACATGGTGAGGTCGATCATGACCCCGCGACCCTCACAGGTCACACACGGATCGGCGAAGTTGGTCAATAGCCCCTCACCAATGCGTTTGCGGGTCATTTCCACCAAGCCAAGCTCGGAAATCTCAAATACCTGAGTGCGGGTTTTATCGCGCGACAGAGCATCTTTAAATGCTTCGAGCACCTTGCGGCGATTCTCTCGAATTTCCATGTCGATGAAGTCGATGACGATGATTCCGCCGATGTCGCGCAAGCGCAACTGGCGAGCAATTTCATCTGCTGCTTCGAGGTTGTTATGAAACACGGTTTCTTCAAGGTTGGACTTGCCCACGTTCTTGCCCGTGTTGACGTCGATCACGGTGAGCGCCTCAGTGTGTTCAATGATGAGCGATCCACCTGAAGGCAACCACACTTTGCGGTCGAGGGCCTTACGCAACTGCTCGTGCACGCGATGTTGCTCGAACAGCGGCAAGCCTTCTTTTTCCGCGTCGTAGAGCTCGATACGATCAGCGAATTCTGGATTAAACGCGCCGATGTAGTCGCGCACTTCTTCATACAGTGCAGCGTCATCAATAACAATTCCGCGGTAGTCGCTGCTGAACTCTTCACGAATCACGCGTACAGCAAGTGGCGGTTCGCGGTACAACAATGTTGGCGAAGTTGCCTTCTCTGCTTTGGCGCGAATGTCGTTCCATTGCTCAATCAAACGTGTGAGGTCGGTGGTGAGTTCGTGTTCGGTCGCATTTTCTGCAGCGGTGCGCACGATGATGCCATGCTGTTCTGGCTTGATGCGATCAAGAATTCCACGCAACCGACGACGCTCGCCTTCTGGCAGTCGCTTTGAAATTCCATATGTACGCGAATCAGGAATGAGGACAACGAAACGTCCAGGCAATGACACTTCCTGTGTCAAGCGCCCACCCTTTGCCGCAATTGGATTCTTTGTCACCTGACACAAAATCATTTGACGCGACTTCAATACCTGCTCAATGCGTGGGTCCGGACCCTGTTCGACCACGTCATCTTTGTCGAATTGCACATCGCCGCGATACAACACAGCATTTTTCTGCGTGCCAATGTCAACAAACGCGGCTTCCATGCCAGGCAACACGTTTTGCACACGTCCCAAGTAAATGTTGCCGTGAATTTGGGTTTCGTCATCGGCAGGACGCGACACATAATGCTCAATGAGACTGCGGCCTTCGAGCATGGCAACTTGCGTGAATTCTTCACGCACCTGAACGCACATCATGTAGCGGCCAACGGCTTTCCCGTTGCGCTCTTTACCACGACGACGCTCAATCAATTCTGCGTCGGTACCGACTACAGAAGTGTCGCCACTGCGTTCTGATGACTTACGACGATTGCGACCGCCACGTTTGCCCCCACGACGATTGCGACTCTTTGGCTTTGCCTCGCCATCACCCATTGCTGGAGCAGGTTTGGCCGCCGCTACAGCTGTTGGTGCAGGTCGAGTATCGCCAATTTGTGGTTTCCGAACCGCTGCAGCCTCAACTGCCTGCGGTGAGGCCATTTTGCCCTCGCGAGGTGGATCGGGAAGTTCAATATCTTGCGGCGAACCCGTATCAGCGCTTGGGCGCCCCGAACGAGGAGGTGCCGGACGCGATGTTGAGGTGGCGCCATCTATGCGCGTTTTGTTGCGGTTGCGACCACCACGTTTTCCACGGCGACGCTTCTTCACTCCACCTGGAGTACCTGGGGTTCGTGCTTGCCCGCCACCCTCTACTGGTGTTTGGGGCTGCTCGGGGGATGGGACCCCTGGGCTCATGTCACTCATTGTGCTAGCTCGTTTCCTGTATTGGATATCGCAATCATGCGGCAACGTCGCCCACATCGTGCAATATCGTCGCGGTCCAGCGCTTCTTCCCACCGCTGCATTACTGCGCGTCGGGTTCGAATCGCCATCGCGTGATCGACCTTGGGAGGGGCAAAGCGCCCTTCCGTCAGATCAGGCTACCCCACAGTGGAGGGGCTTTCCTACAACCGTCGCATGTGGATGCTTTGCACCAAGCCGATCAAAATAGCCGAGGAGATCAGGTGCGAGCCGCCATAACTGATGAATGGTAGGGGTAATCCACTGACCGGCATCACACCAAGGGTCATTCCGATGTTCTGAAATACCTGCCACAACACCATCGTGAACGCGCCACTGGCGAGGAAGAAACTGAATCGATCTCGTGCCATCTGGGCAGTGCGCCAGATCCGCCACAAGATGATGGTGAATAATGCCAGCACCACTGCCCCACCAATCATTCCGAACTGCTCCCCAATTGCAGAAAACGGGAAGTCAGTGAATTGGACGGGAACATACTTCCCGTTTGTCAATGGACCTTGAAGATAACCCTTACCGAAGAAACCACCCGTTGATACCGCACGCTTGGCATAACGCACTTGCAACACAATCGTTTCGTATTCTTTGTTATTTGAGTTCTGCAAAAACCATGCCACAAATCGATCGCCCTGATAACGCAAACTCGGCAACGCGGCCATGAGTGCTATCGCTGTTCCAAGAAACATTCCACCAATCAGCGCGAGGTATCTACGGCGTGCGTTACCGATATACAAAATGCCAGCAACGCCAGCCAGAATCACGGAAGCCGATCCAAGGTCTGGCTGCATCAAGATCAGCCCACTTGGTATCAACACGATGTACAGCGTCATCACAAAGTGATGCCAATCAATTCGGTCTGGGACCGATTCGCTGAGATAGCTGGCAACCAAAATTAACAGCACAGGTTTTGCTAACTCTGCTGGCTGAATTGAAAACGGACCAAAGTCAAACGCCAAGCGCGCCCCACCTGTCACTGCACCAGCTCCGAGCACCAGCATCAATGCAACAAGAATGCCTCCATACAAAAAACCGCTCTGCGCTCGAAACCAATCGTGTCCGAGTGCCATCACAATTGCCATTACTGCAGCAGCGATTATTACGAACAACACTTGCCGCTGGGTGTACACGAAGACATCCATCCGTTGATCAATGAGACGTTGTCGCGTGGCACTAAACACGGTGAACAGTCCGATCACGGCCTGCGCAATGACAGCTGTCAACAGCACCCAGTCAATGTTGCGAATCGGGTCGGCATAACTTCCCCGCAAACCCAATGGATTAGTTGCATGTTTACGCGGGATTACGCGTTGCAAAAACGAAAGATCCACTAGTCGCGACTATCCGATCGTCCACCAACAAGACATGAAGGATTACGCATATACGACGGTGGCGCTGCAGTGCCAACGTTGGTGTTGAGTGGATCAGCCACAACGATTGGATCAAACCGATACTTGCCCGCTAACGCCATATACAGACATTTGACCACTGGGGCTGCGGCCTGCGAACCGTAACCTGCCTTTTCTAAATACGCAAACGCTGCATAGCGATACTCGGGGCGCGGACTCAAACTGAACGCACCGAATGCTGACGAGTCGTTCCAGGGCAAGTTACCAAGACCTTGTGCGGTTCCAGTTTTTCCTGCGATAGGAAGTTCGGCGTATGGATAGCCGCGGAATAGCAACTCTCCTGTTGTCTTGTGATAACCCTGATAGTTCACGCCAGGACCGCGAATCACTCGTGTCAGACCACGGACAATTGGGTCGAGTCGATCTTCGCCAATTTCAATAGTGCTTGTGGGGAGTTCATCATCAAATCTTTCAACTATTTGAGACGCATCGGCAATCCCAAGGAAATCCAAATTTGCTATTCCGGGTCGAATATCTGGTGTTCCCGGCGCAACAATTGCATGAACAACATGGGGTTGCATAACCTTCCCCTCGCTACCCAATACGCCGTATGCAACAGCTACCTGAATGGGAGTCGCTGATAACAAACCCTGACCAATTGCGAATAAAACCTGATCCCCAACGTAGTAAGCACTACCTGATTCTTTCGAGATTGCCCCGATATCAGCCAATCGCTGTTTCAATGCCTTACTCGGAATAGTTCCTGCATATTCATTAGGCAAGTCAATATTTGTCGGAGAACCAAAGCCAAACTTACGCACCTCTTGCTCAAGGATTGCCTGGTAACCACGTTCGGTCAAAATCTGTTCGCCAATCTTATAGAAAAACGCATCACTCGAAACCGCTAAGGCGCTTTCCACATTCACTGGCCCGTAACGACATGGCGCGCCTGTCGAGCGACAAATCGCATTACGGAAGACACACTTCACACCTTGCTGGCAACGATCCTTTGGAATGCTTTCCAACCTGTAGGTTCCAAGATCAACGAACTTGTAGTCAGCACCACCGGCAAGTTGACCCGTATCTAATGCCGCGTAGGCAACAAATGGCTTAAAGGATGAGCCCAAGTTGTACCTACCAGAAACTGCACGATTCACCAAAATCGACATGTCAGGATCATCTGACTGAGGAAAAATCTGTGCGAATTTTTCAGCACTAATGCCTGAGGTAAACCACCGCAAATCAAAACGTGGATAGGAAGCCATTGCGAGTACCTGTCCATTATCTTGATTCAACATCACCACTGAACCTGCTGGTGCTTTGTACAACACAGGTTCAGGATTTGCAGGGTCTGGAGTTCCGTCTTCCAACTTGACGATTCCAGCCTCTACCCGCTTGCGCATGACCAGCTGTGTTTCCAACGTCTGTTCGGCAAACTGTTGCATCTCCATGTCAATCGACAACACGATGTCGTTACCTACGATGGGCTCAACTCGTTCTTCCAAGCGCAACAACTTTCCCTGTGCGTTTACTTCATAACGCACATAACCCGGAGTTCCACGCAGCACAGTTTCGTACGACTGCTCCACTCCATAACCACCGACTCGTTCGTTTTGGTTATAACCAATCGACTTGTAGTACTCGACATTTCTTTCCAAGATTGCACCCATGTATCCGATGACATGGCTACCAATTGCGCCGTACGGATAATTGCGTTTCCAATCTTCCCGCACATAAATCCCGGGATAATCCTCCGAACGCTCCATCAAAAACTGTGCCGTTTCTTCTGAGATATCGTCCTTCAGAGGGAGAGCCTCGAGGGGACCGTACCGCTTGTCTTCATATCGCTTGAACAGACCTTCAACCGAAATCTGCAACGGCCCCGATAAGCGCTGGAACATCAACAGTCGATCTTCCGGATCGCGGATCACCTCACGATCGATTGTTGCAGTCAACACACGCTTATTGTCTGCAACCACTCGGCCCTTGATGTCGAAGATTCTGCCGCGTTCTGGATACAAACGAATGGTTCTCGTCCGCACCGACAGCACGATCTCCTCATTTGATTCGGCTTTCACCGATTGCAAGAACCACATGCGAACGGTCAAAATACTGATTAACGAAATCGCGACAACTCCAAGCGAAATCAGACGACGTGATTGCTGCTGGTTAGCCATCTTCGTTACCCGACCAGCGTCTCTTTAAGCGTCCACTTCGTGATGAGCAACATCAATGGCGCGAACACAAGATTCACTCCGCCGACAACCAGTGCAACGATAAATACTCTCCACTCAACCCAACCGCCGTAGCCCACCATTGCTTGCGCAATCGGAAACAGAAGCTCGCCGATCGCACTCGCGATAGCAACTGCAATGATCTTGCTCCACCACGTTGCATCACGCACAAAGTATGGAACTGCGCCAGCAATATAAGCGGTCGCGCCGAGTACTAATGAAGCCAGCCCAAGTGGAGTTGTGAGCACGCTGTCATACATCAAACCGATGATGAGTCCAGCAAGTGCGCCAATTTCCGAACCGTACACCACACCTGCTGAAGCGGCGAATAAGACCATCACTTGAGCCATCACACCAAACGGGCGCATGTCATTGAGCAACGTCGTTTGTAGTCCCAGCAGCACTGAAGACACCAGAACCAAGCGTGTCCAACGAGAAGTAATAAACCGCAGGAATCTGAGACTCATGGTGCTACCCGTTCCGTGATTGGTTGGTACAACAAAATTCTCACGAATGAAAGATTGGTGAGGTCGGCCACCAGATTGATTTCGAGGATTGGTCCGGCTGTTCCCAAACGATCTCTCACCTTTGTCACAGTTCCAACCACGATGTCTGGAGGAGCAAGGCTCAACGACCCACCAGAAGTCACAATTGGCGCACCCGGCAAAATGGTGCCAAAGCGCTGAGCACTGTCAATGAACCGCACGATTGGTACGCGAGTTGGGCCACGACCTTCCAAGATTCCTGTTTCGCGAACAGGCAATGCGCCATTCACCGGAACCGTCAATGTTGGTGCGAGCGCAGGGACTGACACCGTTACGTTGACAGTTGTCAAAGGAATCGTCGTTGCTCCAGGTGTGAATCCGGGGATATTTGAAGTTGCTTGAGTCGTCGGAATCGTTGTTGTTGTTGTTGATGTTGTCGTTGATACGGCAGCTTCCGGATCGTTAATGGGAGTTGTCGGTGCTTCAGGACCGTTAATTACTTTCACCGACAGCGCGTACTCGGGATCGGTAATCAGCATCACAATCGATCGTCGAGCGAACGTTTTAGTGATCTTGCCAACCAAACCAGCAGCGTTCATAACTGGCATACCCACTTTGATTCCGCTCTCACTGCCCTGATTGATCTCAACAGTTTGCGAAAAATTTGATGGCGAGTCACCGATTACTTGCGCACTCACCGAATTGATTCCAGCGAGCGTTGGCAATCCGTTCAATGCAAGCAATTCTTGTGACAAACGAACCGAGGCTGCTGCTGCAACTGCAGCGCCTTCTTGTTGGGCAATCTTTTCACGCAACAAATTGTTTTCTTTAGTGACGTCGTTGTAATTCGTAATCCCGTACCAAGCATTGCTAAGTGGCCGAGTCACAACACGCGCGACTCCTTCAATCGGTCGAAAAAATGTGCCAAACGTTCCACGCAACACTGAAGTTGACGCGCTGCCCTGAAGATCGAGTGTGATCAAAATGATTGAAGTCAGCGAAAGAAGCGCGATAGCTCTTTTTCGTTTCGCTGAAAGGACAGACACAGCCGTTTACCGTACGCGCCTATTCGAATGAGGTCTGTGTGGTCAGACCCTTCATCGCTTCGATGTTGTCGAGTGTTAATCCACAACCAAGTACGACCGAATACAACGGCTCTGGAGCTAAATATGCATGAATACCCGTGTCATAGGTGACTCGTTCGCACAATCCTGCCAACAATGCTCCACCGCCAGACATCACCAAACCATGGCCAATGACATCTGCAGCAAGTTCTGGCGGAGTTCGCTCGAGAGTCGTTTTGATTGCAGAAACAATTGCCGTCACTGACTCATCTAATGCAGCACGCACATCTTCACTGGTAACCACCTGGGTTCGTGGTAATCCGGTAGCGATGTCACGGCCGCCAACGTCTGCAGTCAGCTCTTCGGCAAGTGGCCACGCAGAACCGAGTTGAAGTTTGACTTCTTCTGCAGTGTTTTCTCCGATTTCAAGACCAAACTCCTTTTTAAACATTGAGACAATTGCTTCATTTAATTCGTCACCTGCAACACGAGCCGAATGTGCAGTAACGATGCCACCCATAGAGATAACTGCAACCTCGGTGGTGCCACCACCAATATCAACAATGAGGTTGGCGCTTGGTAAGTGCACGGGCAATCCTGCACCGATTGCAGCCGCCATTGGCTCTTCGATGATGTATACGGGGCGACGAGCACCAGCAAACTCTGCCGCATCTTGAACCGCGCGCTTTTCAACACCGGTGATCTCCGATGGAACACAGATAATCATTCGAGGCTTATTCCATTTACTGGTGTGCACCTTTTGAATGAAGAACCGCAACATTTTTTCGCAGACGTCAAAATCGGCGATGACGCCATCTTTTAACGGACGAACGAGGCGGATGTTTTGTGGCGCTCTTCCCCACATTCGCTTGGCCTCGAAACCAACGGCAACCAACTGCCCGGTGCGGCTGTCCACAGCAGCAGTGCTTGGCTCGTTGAGAACAACACCTTCGCCTTTGACATACACCAACGTGTTGGCGGTGCCAAGGTCAATGGCGATATCCCGCCCTAACGAAAGTGCGCCACCACCAGCCATGAATCAAGTCTCCTCAGCAGGCGACAAACGCCTTGCGCTTACAGGTTTGGGAAAAAGATACCAATTTCGCGGGCTGCAGATGCTGCAGAGTCACTCCCGTGAATGAGGTTTTCCGTAAATAACGTGCCGTAATCACCACGAATGGTGCCAGGTGCTGCGTTTTGCGGGTTCGTTGCACCCATCATGTTGCGCAAAATCTCCCACGTATCTTCTGGGCCTTCAACCACCATTGCAACAACAGGACCGCGCGACATGAATGAAACAAGTTCTGGGTAGAAACCCTTGCCCTTGTGCTCCTCATAATGGCGCTCGAGAATTGCGGCATCAAGTGTGCGCAATTCCATGGCCACGATTTTGAGACCTTTTGTCTCAAAACGGGAGACGATGCTTCCGACTAATTGGCGTTCCACTGCATCGGGCTTGAGGAGAATTAAGGTTCGGTTGCTCACGACCTATAGGTTACGCCGTAAATAGGTACGCGCACTACCTACTACATACAAAGATCCCGCAATTAATACGGCATCTTGCGCACCCGCGTCCTTGAGCGCTCGTGAACATGCCTGGTCAACGGTGTCGCACACCACAACATCATCGCAGCCCATCGCTCGCGCAACGGTCGCAACCTGCTCGCCGCTCATGCCACGCGACGACGGCGCCGTACAACACACCACGAGATCAAACTCGTCAATGCGTAATGCAGACAGCAACGTTTCAGGATCACGGCCTTGCAACTGTCCGACAACTGCGATGCGCCTTCCCTCCGGAGAAAAGTCTTCAAAGAACACCTGGGCGCACACGTCTGCACCTGCAGGGTTATGCGCACCATCAACGATCACGAGTGGTTGATGTCCGAGTACTTCAAAACGCCCTGGCATCTCAACCATCGCAAAGCCTTCACGAATGATGTCAACGTTCAGTTCCGCATCGAAGAACTCCTCCACGGCAACGATTGCAAGTGACGCGTTATCACCTTGGTGCTGGCCGTGCAGCGGCAACATGAGTTCTTGGTACATCGATCGCGGTGTCTTAACATCAATCAATCTTCCTCCGATGGCTAGTTCATTGTTGACACAATCAAAATGCTCATCGCGTTTTAACGATTTGGCTGACACCGCTTCTGTCCACACCGAGTCAAGTTCGGGATTCACGTCACCAATCACCAAGGTGCTGTTCTCTTTTGAGATGCCCATTTTCTCGCGTGCAATGTGAGCATGCGTTGGTCCCGCAAACTCCATGTGATCAAGCGCAATGTTAGTGATGACCGCAACTTCTGAACGCACAACATTGGTTGCGTCCCATCTACCCAACATGCCTACCTCAATCACCGCTACGTCAACCGCTTCATCGGCAAAGTGACGAAATGCAGCAGCCGTCATCACTTCAAAATATGTTGGCCGCACACCAGAAATAGCTTCGGCATCAGCGATTGCTGCAACGCATTCTGCGAAGGCTTGCTCGGAGATGGGAACACCATTACGCGAAATTCGTTCAGTGAGATGCTCAAGATGAGGACTGGTATAGGTACCTACATGTAGACCATGTGCCATCAACAACTTGGTGATGATCTGCGTAGTTGAACCTTTGCCGTTGGTGCCCGTGACATGAATAACCGGGTAGCTCAGTTCGGGGTGCGCCATGACGTCCATGAACGCAGAAATGTTGTCAAGTGATGGCGACTCGACGCGACCTGTTTTCTCGTAGCTTGCATGCTCGTCCAAATAGACAAGAGCCTCAGCAAAATTCATAACGGTGAGGCTAGATGCTATGAAGCAGCACGACGCTGGCGCGCAATTTTTGCGCTTCGCGGAACCACGGTGGGGATAGCTTTTTCCAACACCGTTTCTTTTTCGACGATCACCTTGGCAACATCGGTACGACCAGGCAAGTCGTACATGGTGTTGAGCAACACTTCTTCAAGAATTGCACGCAACCCACGGGCACCTGTACCGCGTTGCAATGCCTGTTCAGCAATTGCAACAAGTGCGTCAGGGGTGACCTCAAGTTCAATATCTTCAAATTCAAAGAACTTTTGATACTGCTTGATGAGCGCATTCTTTGGCTCGGTCAAGATTTGAATTAGCGCGTTCTTATCAAGGCTGTGGACAGCGCCAATCATCGGCAAACGTCCGATGAACTCGGGAATCATGCCAAACTTTTGCAAGTCTTCTGGCAGCACTTGCGCGAACAGTTCACCCGGGTCCTTTTCAGACTTTGAGCGCACCGTTGCGTGGAACCCAACACCCTTGTGGCCAATCCGTTGTTCGATGATGCTGTCGAGGCCAGCAAAGGCCCCACCAACAATGAACAATACGTTGGTGGTGTCAATCTGTATGAACTCCTGATGCGGGTGCTTACGACCGCCCTGCGGAGGAACCGATGCAACCGTTCCTTCAAGAATTTTAAGCAAGGCTTGCTGTACGCCTTCACCTGACACATCGCGTGTAATTGAAGGGTTCTCGCTCTTACGTGCGACCTTGTCGATTTCGTCGATGTACACGATGCCGGTCTCGGCACGAGCAACGTCAAAATCTGCAGCTTGCAACAACTTCAACAAAATATTCTCTACGTCTTCGCCAACATAACCTGCCTCGGTGAGAGCAGTTGCGTCTGCGATGGCAAATGGAACATTGAGCAGTCGCGCAAGTGTTTGCGCCATATGCGTTTTGCCGCAACCCGTAGGACCAAGCAACAAAATATTGCTCTTTTGCAACTCAACTTCGTCCTTGCGCGGTGAGGACGACTTGTGCTTGATGCGGCGATAGTGATTGAACACTGCCACTGCAAGCACTTTCTTTGCTTGATCTTGACCAACTACATATTCATCGAGAAACGAGCGAATGTCGCGAGGGATTGGCAATTCTTCAACGCCAACTGCAGGAGTCTGCGTAAATTCTTCATCGATGATCTCGTTACACAGGTCAATGCACTCGTCGCAGATATAGACGCCAGGACCAGCGATGAGTTTCTTCACTTGTTTTTGCGACTTAGCGCAAAAAGAACACTTCACGAGTTCTGCGGTATCACCAAATTTTGCCATGTTGCGTTACTCAGTCTTCAGCGAATCGGGCCTGAGCGATCAGCAAGCGAACGCGTGGTGATGATCTCGTCAATTACGCCGTAGTCAAGAGCTGCTTGTGCCTCAAGCGTGAAATCGCGATCGGTGTCAACATGCACCCGGTCGACTGTCTGACCAGTGTGTTTTGCCAAAATCTGCTCAAGCAATTCGCGCATTCGCAAAATCTCTCGCGCTGCAATTTCTAGATCGGTAACTTGCGCATAGCCAACCTGGCCATATGGCTGATGCAACAACACTCGCGCATGCGGAAGAGCAAGGCGCTTACCTTTTGTTCCGGCTGCCAGCAATACCGCTGCCGCAGATGCTGCCTGACCTAAACAGATGGTGGCAATGTCGTTCTTGATGAACTGCATCGTGTCGTAAATTGCAAACAATGCAGTGATATCGCCACCGGGACTATTGATATAGATATTGATGTCCTTATCGGGGTTCTCACTCTCTAAGTGAATGAGCTGCGCGCAAATCAGATTGGCGATCGTGTCATCAATTGGCGTGCCTAGGAAAATGATGTTTTCCTTGAGCAGGCGGCTGTACAAATCGGACGTGCGCTCACCGCGGCTCGTCGTCTCCGTGACACTCGGAATGTAGTAATTCCGCATCACATTATTTTCACGCATGCGCATCTCCTCAGGAAAACCTTGTGAAGACGATGATAGTTGCGGGGGCTCGCACCCTTGCGTCAATTGGGTGTGTCTTGTGTAATGCCCTATTCGCCCAGTTCTTCACCAAACAGCGTGTCTGCGCTGATTGCGGTACCGTCAGCGTCTACAAGGGTTGAATTGCGGAGCAACCAATCGACTGCTTTCGACTTGCAAATCTGGGCTTCTAGTTCGGCAATTGCATCGTTTTGCTCGTACACCTTACGCACCTGAGCCAACTTGCGTCCAGCTTGCGTGGCGATCCGATTTAGTTCGGCCTCGAGATCGTCATCATCAGCCACAAAACCTTCTGCCAATGCGACCGCGCGAAGCGCCAAATCGATCTTGACTGCTTTTTCTGATTCGCCGCGCAATGACTCGACAAACGACTCAGGTGTTTGCCGTGTTGCCGACAACCATTGCTCGAGCGCAATGCCTTGAGCCTGGAATTGCTCGACAGTGCCACGCACTCGCGACTGAAGATCGCTGTTGATCATCGCCTCTGGCGAGTCGACTTCGACCAATTCGGCAAGCGCTGATGTCGTGCGATCGACAAACACGCTTCGTGCCTGATTGAGCTTCATGTCTTCCAATCGTGAACGCAACGAAGTCTTCCATGCATCGACCGAATCAAACTCGGCCACATGACTTGATACCCACTCGTCGGTGAGATCTTCAAGAACCATCTCTTGTACTTTTTTGACGACAACCTTCATGTCGGCATCGTCGGTCGTGCCATTAGGTGCTTCCGTGAACTCAATCGTGTCGCCGGCCTTCTTGCCAATCAACTTGTCATCAAAACTTGGCGAGACCCATGCTTTGCCAACTTCATATGCCCAATCTTCAACGTTGAGTCCTGGCACGGGATTGCCTTCACGAGAGCCACTGAGGTCAAGCGACACATGATCGCCTTTCGCAATTACTCGGTCAACATCTTTGAGCGTTCCGTGACGGGCACGTTCGCTATTCATCGCGTCTTCAACTTCGCTGTCTTTCACGTCAATAGACGGAAGCTCAACGCGCAAACCTTTATACCCGCTGACGGTAATTACCGGACGCACTTCACACGTTGCATCGAAACCAACGACACCTTCGACTTCGCCCTTTGTCACCTCAATAGAAGGTGTAGCAATGAGATCGATCTTGTGCTCGCGCACTGCTTGTGACAAATACTCAGGAACAGCATCCTGAATTGCCTGCGAACGCGCAGCCCCTGTACCAATCTGTGCCTCGAGCAACTGGCGTGGCGCCTTGCCCTGGCGGAAGCCCGGAATACGAACTTCTTTAGCAATTTTGCGGAATGCTTGGTCGATATTGCGGTCAAACTCGACCTCGTCAATTTCTACCGATACTTTTACTTTGTTGCCCTCGAGGGTCTCAATAATGGTTTTCACAGGGCGCAAAGTGTACCCTTTTCATTCGTGACAGCCTCGTGGAAACCCCATGCACTCGCAACGCCCCATGAGGGCCAGATCAACCTGAAGATGGGCGACACGGTCTCCCTCACCACCGAAGTTGATGGATGGCCCGTTGGCTCTGAGGGCAAGGTCATTTTGGCTAACGGCTTTAACTGGCTTCGCTATCGAGTGCGTTTTGCAAATGGCACCGAAATTGGCGACCTCGACCATCGCCACTTGCAACCGATTGGCAAAACTGCTCGTCGTTTGGCTCGCGCCGCAAAGCGCGCATAAGTTTTCTCTCGCCGTTATTTCACTTGTCATCGCTAGGATGAAGTGGTTAGCGGAGTGTAGCGCAGCTTGGTAGCGCATCTGGTTTGGGACCAGAGGGTCGCAGGTTCGAATCCTGTCACTCCGACCAGTACATGAATACATCAAACATCTCAGCTGTGCGCTCGGCGAAATACATCTCATTTGTTTCAACACGAAAAAATGGAACGCCAATCGCCACTCCCGTGTGGGTAGCTCCTCTTGATTATCTCGGTCCAAACGTTTTTGGGTTCACTATCGACGCCAACGCAGGAAAAGCAAAGCGACTCGCCCATACCAGTGCCGTCACCGTCCAGCCCTGCGACATTCGTGGACGAACCACTGAAGGCGCTCCAATCATTGCGGGCCAAGCAGTCGTCATTAGCGGCACAGAAGCCGAAAAAGTACGTGACGCAATCGCGGCAAAATACGGATTTACTTACACAGTGTTTTCGATCTACCTCTGGGTTTCTGAGCGTTTTGGTAAAAGCAAGGATCAGCCAGAGACTGCTGTCGTTGTCACGCTCGATGCGTAACGATTAGTTCGTTACGGAGTACGAATCAACACGGCTCGTCATCGCGCCAAGCACTTCAGTAATCGGCCTAACACCAATTCCAACTGAGTTTGGAACATCGATGTAACCATCGACTAATTCAAACGGTGTCGTGACATCCTGTGTGAAGTATCGCTTAGAAGCAGATGTGTCACCTGGCAGGGTGAAGCCCGGCATCGCAGCAAGTGCAAGGTTCGCTGCGCGACCTATGCCTGTTTCCAACATTCCGCCGCACCACACGGGCACTCCACGCGACAAGCACAAGTCGTGAATTCGTTTTGACTCGATGTATCCACCGACACGACCAGGCTTGATGTTGATGATTGAACATGCATTGATATCCAATGCCCCACGTGCCACGTCGTACGACGTAATTGATTCATCAAGGCAAATCGGTGTTCCCACACGCTTACTCAAATCAACGTGACCGACTATGTCTTCTTCGGGCAACGGTTGCTCGATTAACAACAAGTTGAATTCATCAAGCTTGGCCAAATGTTGCGCATCGTCAACGGTGTAGGCGGCATTGGCATCTACTTGCAATAACATCTCCGGACCAAATGCTTCTCGCACTGCACGAACACGATCAATGTCTAAGCCTGGCTCGATTTTCAATTTGATGCGGACATAACCATCTGCGCGGTAATTAGCAACGACACGCAACAAGTCGTCAATTGTTGGCTGAATACCCACCGACACGCCCGACGCCACTTTCGCTTGAGTTGCACCAAGATATGTTGCAAGAGACATATTCGCTTTTCGTAATTGATAATCCAACAACGCCGCTTCGATTGCGGCCTTAGCCATAAAGTTGCCGCGAATCACTCCCGCACTGTGCACAAACTCTTCTGCGGTTGTTGCGCCTGTAACCATTGGTATGAGGTATCGCTTCATTACCTCTTCGCAGCCATCGACATATTCGGACGAATACAACGGTGCTGCCATTGCCACGCACTCGCCCCAACCTTCTTCGTCATCACCAATCACATGCACGTACAGCAATTCACGATCAACTTCTGTAGCAAACGAAGTTCTAAACGGCGCAACCAAATTGATGTGTGCCCGCACAATTTCAATCTTGCGAATCATCGCATCCCCTTGCTCAGCACGTATGAATAGTCTGCGTTTAATCCTCGCACGTGATAGCCACCCTGCACCGCATCAAGAAACAGCGTGCGTTGTTCCGTGCGCCACTGCTGTGCTTGTTGCTTGTCGACCTTGCGCAACGTTTCAATGTCATTCGGCGTCGCAATCACCACATCTCCATCATGCGCTTCAACCAAGCTTTGCGCTTGAGGCATCTGCGAACTCAACACCTCCCATCGCACCAACACCCGATCGCTTTGCTCGCCAGCGTTGATACCGTCGTCGAGTTCGCCGTAAAAGTTTTGGAAATACTGTGTTACCTGTGCACCGAGTTTGATCATGTTGAACCATGCATTACGTCGAACAAGTGGATCGAACGACCACGTGATGGTTGCAAATCCATTCTCTCGCGCCCATTGCCATTGATGATGCTTCAGCATTGCCCCAACGCCCATCCCTGCACGCGAGCTCACAACACCGGCTGCGTGAGAATGCAAGTTAAGTTCCGATGGGTCGCTCGTCAACGATTTGCCAACAAGTGCAAACGCTGCAGCAATGGGCTCATCGCCATCCCAGACCACGGAGCCATAAGCCCCGTTATGCAGTGCAGCAACGATGATCTCGGGAGACACCATTGTTTTTACCGACCACACCGTGTCAAAGACCTGCGAAATTAGTGCCGCATCAGCCGGGCTGTGAGCGAGTTGGATGCGCAAAGGATTCGACATTGGTCGAAACACTACCGATCGGTAAAGATGGGTGCATGTCTGTAACCGTCACCGTTGTCGATCACCCTGTAGCCGCCGAGGCACTCACGCACCTGCGCGATCAAAACTCGTCAAACCAATTCTTCCGTGCCGAGATGCGTCGCCTTTCTCTCATCGTGATTGCAGAGGCATTGCGCGACGTACCCACCACAAAAGTTCGTGTCACTACACCGCTCGCCGAAACCGACGGAATCAAGATCTCACAGCGCCCAGTGCTTGTGCCAATTTTGCGCGCCGGACTTGGCATGTTGCCTGCAGCAATGGAGTTGCTGCCTGACGCAGACATTGCAGTTGTTGGCGTGCAACGCGATGAAGCAACACATCAGCCAAGTGAATACGTCGCCAAGCTTCCTTCACGCCTTGAGGGACGACATTGCATCGTGCTTGATCCAATGCTGGCAACGGGTGGTTCACTTGAATACGGCTGCAAACTTCTTGCTGCACGTGGCGCACCGCAACCGATCACGATTGCGTGCGTGCTGGCAGCGCCCGAAGGAATCGCTTACCTTGAAAAATCAGGAATGGACCTCCACATTGTGACTGCATCAATTGACGAACGGCTTAATGAGCATGCGTTTATTGTCCCTGGCTTGGGCGATGCTGGCGACCGACAATTCGGTCCACCTCACTGATCACTGCGCGGTTGCGTTGCCTAGCCAACAAACGAGGCGACGACGTCGCGATATAGATCCAAATTGATCGTTCGGGTCTGCCCGCTAGTCACCTTCATTGATGCACGTGAAATCTCTCCACATCGGAGCACCACCATCTGACCAAACTCCTTGTCGACACAGGCATCAACCGCAGCCAAACCGAAACGAGTTGCGAGTACTCGGTCATAACTTGTTGGCGTGCCACCACGCTGCAAATGCCCCAGCTGCACGAGTCGCGCCTCATACCCTGTGCGTGCTTGCAGTTCTCGCGCAATAATCGCCGAGACGTTTCCTTTATATAGATCTGCTTGTGAGGTGTCCCTCGGGGTTGCACCTTCGGCAACCACCACTACCGATGCATAACGCCCGTTGTCATGGCGACGCCGAACAATTTCGGTCAGTGTGTCGATATCAAACGGATCCTCCGGCACAACGATTGCTGTAGCCCCGCCCGCAATCCCTGCGTGCAATGCAATCCACCCTGCGTCTCGACCCATCACTTCAACTACCAAAATTCGATCATGGCTTTCGGCGGTTGTGTGCAGCCTGTCGATTGCGTCAGTTGCAATTTGCACCGCAGTTTGAAAGCCAAAGGTGGAGTCTGTGCCCAGGACATCGTTGTCAATGGTCTTTGGTACACCAATCGTCGGTAGGCCATGTTCTTCGTAGAGTCGCGACGCAACGGTGAGTGACCCATTGCCCCCGATGACCACTACAGCATCAAGTTGCAAGTCCGCAACGGCTCGTTGCACATCGGCAACACCAGATTTTTTGTCAAATGGCCCGCCACGGCGAGTGCCCAGGATGGTGCCACCACGTGGCGCAATTCCGCGCACATCGTTGGTTTTTAGCAACGAATATCGCTGTTCAACAACTCCGTCCCAAGAGTCATAAAACCCAATGATTTCAGCACCCATTTGGGTTTCCGCTTTGCGAACAATGGTCCTAATAACGGCGTTAAGCCCTGGGCAATCCCCGCCACCCGTCAACATTCCAATGCGCATAAAATCACTCTACGAGCACTGTGTCCCAAGTCGCCGTAGTTCGTGTCGTGAAATTCGGACTTTTGTCCGAAGATTGGTTATCGTGTGATGTATGGGGAAAACAACCGTACGCAAAGCAACCGAAGCAACCCTCAAGCGTGATGTTAAAGACATGCGCAAAGTTCTTGCTGATCGCTTGTTCGAATTGCGTTCAGCTGAAGAACTCAGTCAGGCTCGACTTGCAGAAATTGCCGGCGTCGATCGCAAGACGATCAATC
>JAURJB010000069.1 GCA_030832455.1 Acidimicrobiales bacterium | reverse complement strand
TAAGGGCCTCGACATTGTCGAGATGATGCAGAACGTACCAACAGGTCCTGGCGATCGTCCGAAAGATGACGTAGTCATTCGTTCAGTCACCATCACTGTCGCCGACTAGTTCTTCATGGCCAAGCGATTCGACAGTCTGTCGATCGCTGATGCACGACGCATTGCGCTAGCCGCACAAGGTTTTGATACTGCGCGTCCAAAAACTAAGGCAACTCAACGTGACGTTGATGCGCTCATTTCACGACTTGGCGTGATTCAAATTGATTCTGTGAATGTGTTGGTGCGCAGCCAAGAACTTCCGCTGTTTTCACGACTAGGCAACCACAACCGCAACGCAATCCCCAAGGCAACAGAGCAACAAAAGCTGTTTGAGTACTGGGGGCACGAAGCCGCGCACCTGCCAGTTGATTTGCACCCGTTGTTTCGCTGGAAGATGGATGCTGCGAGAACTGGAAAAGTGACACACTGGGGCCTCACCAGTTTTTACGAAGAGAACAAAGCATTCGTAAAACGCACACTGAAACACGTCGAGAAAAATGGATCAACAACTTCGCGCGAACTTTCGACTCGCACGGAAAAGAAGGGCACGTGGTGGGATTGGGACGAAGCCAAAGTTGCACTTGAGTATTTGTTTCTCACTGGCCAGTTGATGTCGCGTGGGCGTGGCTCCGACTTCGCACGCATTTACGACACACCCGATCGCGTGTTGCCGCAGCGGATTATTGATGCACCCATACCAAGCGAGCATGATGCACGCAAAGAACTACTGGTGCGTTCGGCAATTGCGCAAGGCGTAGCAACTGCCAGCGACTTGGCCGACTATTACCGACAAAAACTGGCAACGGTTAAGCCGTTGATTGCTGAATTAGTAGAAGAAGGTGAGTTGCGCACAGTTGCTGTTGATGGCTGGACTGAGAAATCATTTGTCCATCGCAATGCCAAGTTGCCAAAGCAACTCCACGCCACAGCCTTGCTGTCACCATTTGATTCACTCGTGTGGTGTCGACCACGCAACGAACGGCTCTTTGATTTTCATTACCGAATCGAGATCTACACGCCAAAAGAAAAACGAAAATTTGGCTATTACGTGCTGCCGTTCATGATGGATGGCGAATTAGTGGGCCGGGTGGACTTGAAGGCTGACCGTGCGAATTCACAGTTGTTGGCACTGAGCGTGCATACGGAAAAAGGCGTAAAACGCTCTGCGATTAACGACGCTCTGAATGCCGAGCTAGACGCAATGGCAATTTGGCTCGGACTTGACCGAGTGCAAATCGGTCGTGGGTAGCCTGTAGCGCGTGAAACCAATCATCGCTATTGCCGGTCGTGTTGGCCCTGCCAGCCGAGTGTCGCGCAGTGCCGTTCATTTTGCTGGTGACGTATATACGAATGCCGTATTGCGCGCGGGTGGCGAGCCAGCAGTTGTGGTGCCACAAGAGTTGACCGATGAAGATGCCGACGAATTGATGTCGCGTTTTGATGGATTGGTGTTGATGGGTGGCGGTGACGTTGACCCGAAGTTGTACGGCCAGGAACCAAGCGTGTACGTGTATGGCATTTTGACCGAACAAGACATCTTTGAATCCACAATGGTGAAGGCCGCCATTCGAATGGGCAAGCCGGTGCTTGCGATTTGTCGTGGATTGCAGATCACCAACGTTGCATTAGGCGGAACATTGGTGCAAGAAATTTCGACACTTCCTAATGCTGATTCGCAGGTGTTGCACAAACCCGACAACTTCCCAGAAGGCGCACCATTTGCTGTTCATGGTGTTCGCATTGCTGAAGACAGCAGGTTGGCTAGTTCATTAGGTGTTACAGAGCTGAAGGGTGCATCATTCCATCACCAAATTGTCGACACCATTGCACCAGGTTGCGTTGCTGTTGCATGGGCCGAAGACGGGCTACTTGAAGGCATCGAACACACCGACCATTGGTTAGTTGGTGTGCAGTGGCATCCAGAAGACACCGCACACGCCGACGAGGTGCAACAAAATCTGTATAACGCGTTTGTTGCTCAGGCTAAATCGGTAGCACCAGTTCGCTGATACGGCGCAGTTGGCTCGGTAATCCAACGCAGTCCACGCGTAAGCACGTTGCCAAGTGGACGCAGCGCAAATCGTTCGCTCACTGGCAAGTACGGGATGCGCAGTAAATCGCGCGACCATGCAGGAAGTGTTGCCACAGTGGCTGCAACAAGTGAGTAGTACGCAGCACGTGCTGGGTATGGCAGCGGCGGATTGAACATGAGGTACTTGATTGCATCGCGACTTTCAGCGGTACTACTGAGTTCGCCACTGAATGCTTTCATCTGATCGCGTAATGCACGCTCCGACTTTGGTGGTGCTGGCACACCAAGTTTTGAGGCGATTATCGACATGTCTTCGACATATCCATCGCGTTGCTCTTGTGTCAGCGTTTCTTTTCCAAAGTGGGTGTGTGCCGTGAGAAAACTGTCGACTTCAACCACATGAACCCAGCGCAGCAAGTGTGGATTATTTGCTGAATACGGACGACCATCGCTTGCGGTACCGACCACAAATTGATGAACATGCAGAATGCGATCGATGATCTTTTGTGCTTCTTCGGCAGGGCCAAAGGTGGTTGCTGCTAAAAAGTCGGCTGTGCGTTGCAGGCGTCCCCATGGGTCGTTCTTGTAATCCGAATGTTGAGCCACCCCGGCCATGGCAAGTGGATGCAACGTTTGCAACAACAACGCCCGAAGGCCACCGATAAACATGGACGCATCGGCGTGCACGATACGAACGGGTCGATCATCGGCGAACCAACGCGGGCCGTCAACATCCATAATTTCTTGCACGCGGGTATCGGCATTTGGGCCAACCACTCGATCACGCAGTGCTTCGCCAAGCGAATCGCGCAGATCATTCAGACGCGACTCAAGATTGAGCGACTTGGCGATGTCCATACATTAATGGTGCCACGACAAGGGTCAATTTATGCAGTCACGCCGACAACTACTGTGATTATGTGACAACGAATCAAATGCCAAAGTGGGTCCCACGAGCGATTGTCTTGTTTTGGCTGGCGTTTCTTGCGGCCCTCGTAGCGCGCGAACTGTTTCATCAGCTTTCTAGCTTCCTCGTGCTCGTGTTGGTATCAATCTTTTTAGCGCTTGCAATTGAGCCCGGTGTCAATCGGTTAGCCAAACGCGGATGGCGACGTGGTTCGGGCACCCTGCTCATCATCTTCGGAGTAATCACATTTGCCGGCGTATTTCTTGGTGCTGTTGGAACGCTTGTGGGCAGTCAGGTAGCCGATGTTTTAGAGAATTCAGAGATGTATGTCAATGACACCGTTGACTTTGTTAACGGTACGTTTAATACGAATATTGATCCTGCGGAAGTCAATGCATCCATTTCTGACGAAGATGGCACAGTGCAGAAGTTCATTAGGAATCAGCAAGGCAAAGTGATTTCGCTATCGGTAGATGCACTTGGAGCAGCGTTGCAATTGCTGACGATCGTGCTGTTTACGTTTTATCTAGTTGCCGACGGCCCGCGACTACGACGTGTAATTTGTAGCCGATTGCCTGAAGACAAGCAACGAGCCGTGTTGCGAACATGGGAATTGGCAATTATGAAAACCGGTGGCTATCTGTATTCGCGAGCGCTACTGGCACTTGTCTCAGCTTTTTTTCACTGGATTGCATTTCAAGCCATTGGCACACCTGCACCAATCGCGATGGCATTGTGGGTAGGAATCGTCTCGCAATTCTTGCCCGTGGTCGGTACGTATTTGGCAGGAGTCTTGCCGTTGCTATTGACCTTCTTTGACTCGCCATTTAAAGCATTGCTTGTTGTGGCATTTGTTTTGGTCTACCAACAATTAGAGAACTACCTCATTTCGCCGCGCATTACAGCACGAACACTGCAGGTGCATGCAGCGGTGGCATTTGGCTCGGCAATAGTTGGTGGCGCAATCCTTGGTCCTGTCGGGGCAGTGCTTGCATTGCCGGCCGCAGCAATGATTCAGGCTTTAGTGGGAAGCTGGGGACCACGCCACGATGTCATTGATGATGACTTGTTGCGCATGCCCGAACCACGAGCGAAACGCAAAAAGTAATTGTTGCGCGTTTAGGCACCAACTGAAACGACGCTTGCAATACCTTCGAGCGATCGCAATTTTTTGATGACGTCACCTGGCACAGCAGTTGTTGTAGCGATACACATCAATGCGCTGCCTTCGGTCTCTGCAGTTCCTACATCCATGTTGGCAATGTTGATGTGAGCGTTGCCGAGTGCTGTTGCTACTCGTCCAATTGCTCCAGGTTGGTCGTCGTTTTTCACGACCAGCATGTGCTCTGACGGCGGAATGTCGGTGAGATGATCATCAATAATCACAATCCGTGCCTCGCGACGTCGACCAGCAAGCGTTGCTGACAAGTTGCGGTCACCCGAGCGCAAGGTAACGAGGTTGACGTAGTCCCGATGGGTGGTGTTGGTCGATGCAACACTGCTTACCGTGATCCCAAGATTGCGTGCAATCGATGGGGCATTAACCAGGCTCACGGGTTCGTTTGTCCAACGCGACAGCATGCCCTTGAGCGCACTGATGGTGATCAAGCCCGGGTCGTAAGCGCCAATGTCTCCCGTGGTCGAGATTTCGATCTCGGTTGGCGCGGATTCGATGAGTGAAGCAAACACTCGACCAATCCGATCGGCAAGGGGAATAAATGGCTTCAGCGTTTCATTTGCATCCTTGGCTTCCAGGTTGACAGCAAAAGGAACAAAATCGCCTTTCAGTGCCAACTGCACCATGTCGGCAACAACTTCGCCTGCGCGGTCCTGTGCTTCGCGGGTACTTGCTCCAAGGTGTGGTGTGGCAACAACGTTGCTTAATGCGAAAAGCGGTGAGTCGGTGGTTGGTTCTTTGACGTACACGTCAAGTGCAGCGCCAGTGATGGTGCCGTCACTCAGCGCAGTAGCAAGATCGTGTTCATCAACAATGCCGCCACGCGCAACGTTGACAATTCGCAGCGACGGTTTTGCCCGTTTCAGCATTGCGGTGTTAATGATGCCATTGGTGTCTTTTGTCTTCGGTAAGTGAATCGTCAAAATGTCTGCCTGCTCAACCACTTTTTCGAGCGATGTCATTTCAACACCAAGTTCGCGACCACGATCGGCGGAAACAAAAGGGTCAAATGCAATCAACCGCATATCGAACGCACGTGCACGTTGTGCAACGAGAGTGCCGATCCGACCAAGGCCCAAAATGCCCAGCGTTTTCCCAGCGAGCTCGATGCCTTCCCATTTGCTGCGTTCCCATCGGCCATCCATGAGCGAACGATGTGCTTGAGGCACATTGCGGGCAATGGCAAGAATGAGTGCCATTGTGTGTTCGGCAGCCGACAACACGTTTGATTGAGGAGCATTGACCACCATCACGCCTTGAGTGGTTGCGGTTTCAACGTCAATGTTGTCGAGCCCAACGCCGGCGCGTGCAACTACAACCAGGTCGGTTCCTGCCTTCAACATTTCAGCATCCACCATG
>JAURJB010000068.1 GCA_030832455.1 Acidimicrobiales bacterium | reverse complement strand
TGATCAACATGGGCATGACATGCGACGAAGCGCTGTGGTCGGCAACTGCTGGCGGAGCCCAAGCGCTGCGCAGGAGCGATGTCGGAAATCTACGTATTGGCTCGCGAGCCGACATGGTGATACTTGATGCGCAAAGCCACATTCACTTGGCGTATAGGCCGGGCATACAGCAGGTGCGCGCGGTGATTCGCGGTGGGAAGACGGTAGTCGGCGCGTTTTAGCGAGTGATAGCCGTGCGTAGTGACACGGCGTTATTGGCCGCAGCATCAACGGTGTCGCTGGTGAAGGTGAGGTGCCCCATCTTGCGTCCTGGTCGAGCAGTCTTTTTGCCATACAGGTGGACATGTGCCGATGTTTGCGAAACGGCAAGTTCGTAGCGTGGCTCACCGTGTGTCCATCGGTCACCAAGAAGATTGACCATTGCCACTGCCGAGCACGTCATGGATGTATCTCCGAGTGGCTTGCCAACAAGTGCACGGACTTGTTGTTCGAACTGGCTGGTGCGTGCGGCATCGAGAGTCCAGTGGCCGCTGTTATGGGGGCGTGGTGCAAGTTCGTTAACAAAAAGCTTGTTACGTGAGACAAAGAACTCAACAGCAAGCACACCAACGTAGTCGAGCTTTTCTGCAATGTTGGTTGCCGCTAATTGGCCTTCTTCCCACAATTGCGCGTCGAGTTGTGCTGGCGCAGTGCTGATATCCAGAATGCCACCCACATGAACATTTTGTGTTGGGTTAAACAGTGCAATCTCTCCATCCTCACCACGAGCGATAATGACGGAGAACTCTGCGTCAAGAGCAATTTTTTGTTCAACAATGCACGGCACATTGCCAAGTGAATTCCAGTGCTCCATTGTGTCGGAAAGGTGCTGAACGATCTGTTGCCCTTTGCCGTCGTAACCGTTGCGCGACGTTTTCATGATCAGAGGTGTACTCAGCGGATCAAGATGAGTCTGGGTAACTCCGTTGCTGGTAATTCGTGCGGCATCATCTTGGGTTTCCAGCACTTCGTATGGCGCAACGGATAGACCAATTGATTGGCAGAACTGCTTTTCTGCACGACGATGTTGAGCAATTGCCACCGCTGAGGCAGATGGGCGAACGATGACATGTTGGGCAAGGTGCTCGAGTGCCGTTACAGGTGGATTTTCAAACTCGACGGTGACGGCACTGCATAGTGACGCAAGTTGATTGAGGGCATCGAGATCGTCGAATGGCGCAACGATATGAATGTCTGCGTTCACACCCGCAGGTGCGTGTGGGTCGGGATCCAGAACTGCCGTTTGGTAGCCCATGTTTTTGGCAGCGAGCACGAAATAGTTCCCAAGTTGGCCACCACCAAGAACACCCAACGTTGCTGTCATTAAGCAGGTGGAAGAACGCTCGACACTGCATCGTCATGTCGTGTTTTGCGGTATTCAAAAAGAGCAGCATGAAGATGCTTGTCTGCGTGGGCCAGTAGTTGGACGGCAAACAACGCAGCGTTTGTTGCGCCTGGCTCACCGATTGCAAAGGTAGCTACGGGAATTCCAGCAGGCATTTGCACAATCGAGTACAACGAATCGGCTCCTGCCAAATGGGTCGTGGGTATAGGGACACCGAGCACGGGAACAGTTGTCTTTGCTGCGACCATGCCCGGAAGGTGAGCAGCACCGCCTGCGCCAGCGATGATTGCCCGAATACCGCGGGCTGATGCCGACTCTGCATAGGCGAACAATTCGTCTGGCATTCGATGCGCCGAGAGAACTTGTACCTCGTGGGGAACCTCGAAGTGATTCAACATCTCTACTGCTTGTGCCATCACTGGCCAATCGGAAGTCGAGCCCATCACCACACACACAATTGGCGGGGGCTGTTGCGTCACGTTCTCAGACTAGACCGAAGTGGGATTGATCCCGAAATAAGTATGTCCTACATTTACAAACTGTAAAGCCAACAGTTATGCAATGTAGGTGACACCAAGAAGTGAAATAACTGCGATCCCTGACCATGAAATAAGTGCGAGCAACAACGGGCGTCCACCAACTTTGAATAACTTGGTGAATTTCACTTCAGATCCAAGTCCTACCAATGCAATTGCCAAGCACCACTGTTCGATGGTCTTTAGTATTGACAGCCAACCATCGGGGATGACTCCGCTTGTACGGAGCGCAATCATTGCCAAGAAGCCAACAACAAACATGGGAACTGCACTTACTTTTGTCGTTGTTGCCTTGGCGGTGTATCGACTGGTACTTCGCTTCACCCAGAAACCCATCATGGCAACAAGTGGTGCGAGTAGGACAACGCGGGAGAGTTTGACCACGGTTGCTGATTCAACTGCGTCTCGGCCGGCGGTAGATGACGTTGCAACGACCTGGGCAACGTCATGAACGCTCGCCCCAACCCATGCGCCAAACTGGCTGGCGTCTTGCAAGCCAACAACGTTGCGCAGCAGAGGAAGCAAGATGATGGCCAGGCTTCCGCACAGGGTGACAAGTGCAATTGAATACGTCACCTCCTCTTCGTCGGCTTCTACAACGCCGTCCATTGCCGCAACTGCTGATGCTCCACAAATTGAAAACCCAGTTGCAATGAGCAGCGAAAGTGATGGAGAAACGCCAATTTTTGGGCCGAGCCATGTGGTTCCAAAAAACGTGATGGCGACAACGCCAACGACAACGAGTAGCTCCTTTCCTCCCAAGTCGATCACTTGAGACACCGCTAGTTGGGTACCAAGAAGCACGATGCCCAGGCGAAGTATTTTCTTTGAGGCAAACTTCTGACCTGGGGCACATGCCTTGGGAATGACTCCCAGATTGCCAATGAGTACCCCAATGACGAGGGAGGCAACAAGTGGGGAGATGGTGTCAAAACGCTCGTGAATCGCGAATCCGACAGCGGTCACGGTCAATGCAAAAAGTAAACCGGGGCCGTACCTGCGAGCGACATGGAGCACCTGTCAATTGTAGAATTTGAACATGTCTACAACCGACTCATCAACAACCGGGGTGCTGCGTGAAGCCGGTGAGTGGAAAACACTTGGCGTAATCGTTGCCGTGTACGGGCTTACCGTGCTCACGGTCGTGCGTTATGACGTGCTTACGGTGTGGTTGGCGGTTCCTTTGCTTGCGGTGCTTGGTGCATGGCACTTAAGTATGCAACACGAGGTATTGCACGGACACCCGTTCAAGAGTCAGTTCATCAACGATGCAATTGGCAGCATTCCTGTCACGCTATGGATTCCGTATTTTGCGTTTAAAAAAGACCACCACGAACATCACAAGTCCGATCTCACAAATCCAGAACTCGATAACGAAAGTTTTTACGTAACTCAAGAGCAGTGGGATAATGCAGGCACAATTCGTCGCGCGGCTTGGACGGCTAACCGCACCATTTTGTTCCGCATGTTTGTGTGGACCATTGTCAGCACCATTTCTTACGTCACGTTGGTTCTGAAGCGTGCAGTACGAAACGAACAGGGCGACAGGCTGGCCGTGTTGCTACATGTTATTGGTGTGGTGGTAGTCGTGTATTTGGTTTCACTATCCAGCATGCCGTTATGGCAGTTCGCGTTGGGCACGGTGTATGGTGGCCGCATTCTGAATGCAATCAGGCCATTCCCCGAGCACAAGTATCAAAGCGGTGTAGAAACGAAAACTGCAATGATCATGGCTGGCCCGTTCATGAGTTTGCTGATGCTGAACAACAACTTGCACATTGCTCACCATGACGATCCAAAGATTCCTTGGTATCGCGTGAATGAATTATCGAAGAGGGTGAACGCAGTGGAGCGAGCTCGCGAAGCAGGAGTGTTATACGAGGGCGGATACGCAGAAGTGTTCCGCAAATTCTCGTTTACACCAGTTGATTCGCCGGTTCGAGAACGCAATTAATTATTGTCTTGCTCAAAAAATGAGTGTTCGACACCCTCTTTATGCTCCCGTAGCCACGATCTCCACACAAGGACCAACACAGTCAATCCAGTCACACAAAAAAAGACTGGCGTCGCCCAATAGGGTGGATTGATGGCCGTGAGTAAAACACGACCATTTATCATGACAATGACTCCGCCAATGAGTGTGCCGAACGGCGCGTGAGGAAGCCGTCCTGCAAGGAGCGCGGCAAATGGCGCCATGAGTACGCCTCCTAAGAGCAAGCCGGCGATTACTTGCCAATCAAGGTCACTTGTCGCCGAGCCAGCAATGAATCCGCCACTTGCCGCAAGTGCAACAAAGAACTCCGATGCGCTTACCGTGCCGATCACTTTGCGTGGTTCACCAGAAGTGAGCAAGAGTAGCGACGGCGTCGTGATCGGGCCCCACCCGCCACCTCCTGAGGCATCTACAAATCCTGCAGCAAGCCCAAGCGGCGCGAGCACAGTTGTTTTCGGTGTGCGGCCAAATGGGCGAATAACTGGACGATGTAGTCCGAATCGCGTGAGCAAGATTGCGCCGAGCAAAAACAGCAATGCAGCCATCCACGTTCGTGACCCGTGAAGTGAAATTCGCGAAAGCATGCTTGCGCCAATTGCTGCTCCGACTGCGCCAGGAATACCAATGCGCACAACGATGCGCCAGTCAACGTTTTTGACCCGCCAATGCGATGCACCAGAGGCAAAGGTCGTTCCGAGTTCGGCAAAGTGCACCGCGGCACTCGCAGCGAGTGGAGTTGCACCAACAGCAACGAGCAACGTGCTTGACGTAATGCCAAAGGCCATGCCAAGCGTGCCGTCAATCAACTGGGCAAATGCACCAACAAGTGAGAAAATGAGTAGCGACATTTAACGCATTGCAACAATAGGGAAGCGCGGGTCATCAAGCGCATCTCCAGGTTGCAGACCGTTGCCGTCAAGTGGGGGTGATGTCGTCCATGGGCGTGTGGCAAACACGGCGTCGTCGCCCACATAGCGGAAGCTGACAGCGCGGCGTAGTTGTACTCCAGTTCCTGCAGTGCCTGGCGCAGCGTGCAGCGTGCGGTAATGAAACGCAACTGCGTCACCCAGTTGTACCGGCGTTGTAATCACTTGGTGGGCGTTGAGTTCTTCAATTGAAGGCAAGTGCACGAAGTCGTGTGCGGTTTCAACATATGCGGTTTGGTCTTTGAATCGCTTGGGGATGAACCGCTTGTTCCATTTGTGGCTACCGGAAATAAAGCGCAACGCAACCGAATCGGGGATTGGGTCGAGAGGAATCCAGATGCTCACATTGTCCATGCCATCGATTCCGTAATACGGGTCGTCGTGGTGCCATGGCGTGACCTCTTTGGTCTCGGCTTCTTTCACCAACACATGCTCGTGAAAGAGGCGTGCAATCTGTGTGCCCATTAAAGCGAGCGCCGCTTCGGGAACAGATCCACGCATGCCAACTTCGGCAAACGGGGCAATGCGATTCCAGTTCACATAGTCGTCAAAGAAGCGGCCTGTCGAGTCTGCGGGTGTGTACTCGTTGGCCCATGTGCCCGGGTGTGCCATGTTGTCGGTAACGCCTTGGCGAAGTGATTCAAGCGTGTCGGCAGAAACGAGATTGGGAAGCACCACGACGCCGTCGCGCTGATATGCGCTGCTGAGCTGTGCGTCAATGACCATGTAGTCACACTAATTGGAAGTGAATTGAGTGGGATAAATGAAGAACCCGCCGGTTCGCACCGGCGGGTTCCAGAGTTCCTAATAGCGAGAACCGCTCATTACATGCGGAAGCCCTTATTGACCATGGAGATGATGG
>JAURJB010000067.1 GCA_030832455.1 Acidimicrobiales bacterium | reverse complement strand
AAAAAGCGTGCGTGTCAGCCCGCCGTGGGTGCCAGTTGTGATGTTCGCCCTACTTGGTGTTGGCGCACTCGTTATTTTGTTTTACTACTTGGGCTTTGTGCCTGGTGGTCGTAGCAACTGGTATTTGTTTGTTGGTCTCACATGCGTGCTCGGCGGCTTGTTTACCGCCACCAAATATCACTGACCGTCATTCGACGGGCGCGACGAAGTCCATGTCTTCAAGACAATGGCGTGGTGGTGGTGGATCTTGATCAGGTGCCATCACCATTCGTAGTTCAACACCACACACTCCGCATCGATAGCGCACGTTGATCCTGCGCATTTCACCAGCTGGCGGAGGGGCCGGTAGTGGCGATGTCATGCTTCGCAACATGCCAATACCGGTGCGCCAAATGACGACCAACAACAACAGGCCTATGAGGACCCAGACAATGGTCCCAAACATGCGTGAAGCCGTGCTTAGAGGCGTTCGATGATGGTGGCATTTGCCATGCCGCCACCTTCACACATCGTCTGCAATCCGTAGCGACCACCAGTGCGCTCAAGTTCGTTGAGCAACGTGGTCATCAAGCGAGCACCTGATGCGCCGAGTGGGTGACCGAGTGCAATCGCTCCACCATTGACGTTTACTTTGCTCATGTCTGGGTGTAGTTCTTTTTCCCATGCGAGAACAACCGAGGCGAATGCTTCATTGATTTCTACCAAGTCAATGTCGTCCATGGTGAGTCCCGCACGCTCCAACACACGCTTGGTGGCAGGAATTGGTGCAGTCAACATATAACGCGGATCTTCGGCTGCCATTGCAAACTGCACGAAACGTGCACGTGGCTTCAGACCAAGCTCTTTTGCCTTTTGTTCACTCATAATGAGCAACGCTGCTGAACCGTCGGTGATCTGTGAAGAGTTACCCGCGGTTACACGGCCACCCTCTTCGACGGGACGAAATGATGGCTTCAGTTTTGCAAGTGATTCCATCGTGGTGTCGCGCAGACCTTCGTCTTGCGTCATCATGTTGCCTTCTGCATCAAGCACAGGAATGATTTCGTTCTGGAAACGACCTTCGCGTGTTGCGCGTGCGGCGTATTCCTGTGAACGAACACCAAAAGCATCGAGTTCATCGCGGCTGATCTTCCATTTCTCAGCAATCATTTCTGCCGAGATTCCTTGTCCAACAAGACCACCAACTGATTCGTAACGTGCCTGAACGCGAGGACCAAACGGGAAGCCAAAATTGCGATCAGCAACCGATGCACCCATTGGAACACGTGACATCACTTCAACGCCGTTAGCTACAACAATGTCGTACGCGCCAGCAATTACACCTTGCGCCGCAAAGTGTGCTGCTTGCTGACTTGATCCACACTGGCGATCAATCGTTGTGCCAGGAACGGTGTCGGGCCAACCTGCTGCAAGAACTGCGTTACGAGCAACGTTGAGGCTCTGTTCGCCAACCTGCATTACACAACCCATCACTACGTCATCGATAAGTGCTGGATCAAGATCGTTTCGCTGCACAAGCTGTTGCATGATCTCGGAAGCGAGATCAACGGGGTGCCAATTCTTCAACTTTCCATTTCGACGGCCAAGTGGGCTGCGAATTGCATCAACGATTACTGCTGTATTCATGACTGGGTCTCCTTACGGGTGTACATGAAGCGTAATGCGAGAGATCCCAAAGGGTATTGGTGGAGACGATGGGACTCGAACCCACGACCCTCTGCTTGCAAAGCAGATGCTCTAGCCAACTGAGCTACGTCCCCGTACGGCGGTGACTAAGGGTAGCGGTTGAAATGGCCAACACTCCAAACGAACATGGGTAAATCACAGGCTTCCCGAAATAGGCGCGGGTAGCCTTCGTTACATGGTTGGCGAACTCATCTATGCATTTCGGGTCATGCGCCTACCCCTACTTGATGCCGGTGGCGCCCCCATCGGCAAAATTGACGACATCGTGGTGGTGTCTGGCCGTGCTACCGAAGCCCCAAAAGTGCTTGGTTTTGTTGCGACAAGTCAGCGACGCAGCATTTTTGTCAGCTCCAGCCGCATTGCGTCGCTCGACAACTCGGGTGCCCGTCTGAAATCGTGGGACGTCGATCTCAATCCATTTCGGGTCCGCGATGGAGAGCGTCTGCTCGGTCGTGAAATCCTTGATCACAAGGTTGGCGACGAAACTGTGAGTGATGTTGCGCTTGCGTTTCAGTCAGGCCGTACACCTGGATGGCACCTCACAAAAGTTCGCCTTGCCAAACGAAGTTTGTTGAACCCTCGACCCAGCTATCGATTGGTTGACTGGGAACACATTGCACCCCTCTTTGCCCCGGCAACAGCAACAGCGGCCGAAGCAGCACGTCTTCGCGACATGCACCCAAGCGATGTTGCTGCTGTTATTCGTGCACTTCCACTAGACCAACGTCGACTGGTTGCCAGTGCCATGGACGATGAACGACTTGCAGATCTACTGGAAGAACTTCCCGAAGACGAACAGTTGCGCTTGATTGAAGGTCTCGACATGGAGCGCCTCACCAACGTATTTGAGGAAATGGAGTTCGATGACCTAGCTGATCTCCTGGCACAGATGCCCGGTGAACAACTCAACCGTGTACTCGATGCAATGGATGATGAAGATGCCGAAACCATGCGCCAACTGCTGTCGCATGCAGAAGGAACGGCTGGATCATTGATGACGCCAGACATCATCGTGATGTCGCCTGACGCAACAGTTGCCGATGCACTCGCCCGAATCCGTGAGCCAAATATATTGGTTTCGATCGCCGCACAGGTGTTTATTGCTCATGCACCGCACTATCCACCGACTGGTACATACTTGGGTGTTGTGCATTTTCAGCGATTGCTTCGCGAATCACCGAACATGACACTTGGACAATGTGTTGAAATGGAAACAACCATCAGTCCAACTATGACCGAGCAAGAAGTTGCAGAACGACTCGCCTCGTACAACTTGCTTGCTGTTGCCGTATGCGACCCAAGCAACCGGCTCCTTGGGGCGATCACGGTTGACGACGTACTCGACCGTGCCTTGCCTGCCAACTGGCGCCAGCGACCAACTGCTGGAGCAGCATCGTGAAGCGCAGCGACCTCGCCCGCCCGCGCAAGCGCCGCCCTACATTTGGAATTCATTATGACCCCGATGCATTTGGTCAATTCAGTGAGACGATTGCACGCAATTTGGGATCTGCTCGATTTCTCATTGTGCAAACCGTGGCCGTCATCATCTGGATTGCCCTCAACATTGCCTTTTTGGCTTTGCAGTGGGACCCATACCCATTTATCTTGCTCAACCTTATGTTTTCGCTGCAGGCTGCCTATGCGGCACCACTCATTTTGCTTGCACAAAATCGTCAAGAGCTTCGCGATCGCCGTCAAGCAGAAACCGACCGCGCGATGGCTGCAGCAACTCAAGCAAACGCGGAGTTTCTTGCCCGCGAGTTGGCAAGTGTGCGCTTCGCGTTGTCAAACGTTGTGACCGTTGATGAACTACGCGACCAGCTCGAACTAGTTATTCGCGCACTAGACGAATCGCGTCAAGCACCGAAGTAGTAAACAGTTCTGGGGCTTGCCAGTTCACCAAGTGATCGCCATCAATTTCAATCACTGTTGCCTGCGTTGCCTGCGCAAGCGCATGTTGTTTGTGCGGTGCAACCAAAGCATCGCGTGATGTCACAATGCTTACTGTTGGCAAGCCAAGCATTGCAGCCCACGGCCGAGCGTCGTATTGAGACAGCGCCCGACCAGCCTGGTTCATCGTCCATGAATCATTCCGACGAATTTCTGCGACCAACCATGGTCTAAGTAATGCCGCCGAGCTTGAACGAGGTATTTTTCGCTTGATGTAACGGTCGATCATTCGGGGAGTAGTGAGCAGACGAAACACCGGAGAGATCACTCGCCCAATTTTCCAACGGGTGCGCTCGTTGCGTGTTGCGCTCCATTCCAATGCGGTTGCACATAACACCAATGAATGCACGCGCGCAGGGTGGCGTTTGCTCATCAGCATGGCTATCGGCCCGCCCATCGAATATCCCACAGCAGTGACGGATGAAATATCAATCTGATCCATGATCGCTACAACATCGTCTGCGCAATCTTCAAGTGAGAATCGGTCATTGGTGCGTAGTCCGCGACCGTGCCCTCGATGATCAATAGCAAGCACTGAATATTGCTGCACTAGTTGTGCATACGCAGGGAAAAAATTGATGTCTGCGTTTCCCGTCCAACCATGAAGTAGGGCCACCACCGGTGCATTTGCGTTTTCGTGTTTGGAATAACGCACAAAAAATTCACCTCGTTGTGGAACTGAAACCACACGACTACTTGGCATCCATGGAAGTTGTGAAAATGCTTGTGAATACGTTTTCACTGGCATGATGCACAACGCCCAATCAGGTCAAGTCGGTGACGATCAAGTGCAAACCCTTCGCGCTTCGCCAGCTTTGCCAATGTGGTATCAAGGTCGTGTTCAAGAGCGTCTGGCACCACCACGTCTTTCACCACTCCACATTGCGAGCACAATAAATGGTGATGATGTCCGGTGATGTGTTCTGCAAGTTCGTACAAACCACCATCTTGAGAAGACATCACGCGCGCCACGACCCCCGCGTCCTGTAATACCGTGAGGTTTCGGTAGAGCGAGCTTTGCGGCAAATCATCGACCAACCGAAGTAACTCGGCAATGCCAGCGGGTTGACCGAGTGTCACCATCGCCCCAACAATGTCTTTGCGTTTGGTTGTATACCGCTGACCTGCAGACTTCATGAGCATGGCAACATGGTCATGAATTTCGTTATGAGCAGGTGACTTATGCGCGGACACGGCCAAAATCTATCTGGCTTACGCGCCAACAAATTGATGGATGCGCACTCCTGCCGATAACACGTGTGCAAGAAGTTCTTCATTGGGAAGTTCGCTTTCCCCCAACACGCGAACCCCACGTGCGGTAATCAGTCCCGTTGCAATGCCCTTGGCACATGTTGCACTCACCACTCCCGCCAATTGCGCTGTACGTTCGGCAATTCCTGCGATTTCCACCACTCGTGCACCATCTTTAAAGCCACGTACCTCAATGCGAACCGCACCCATTCCACCTTCTGCGTGTGGTGGGGCCAACATCGGCAACCGTGCGGTGAAGCGGTCACGGCGAGTTGCAGATACTCGTGCCGTAATGCGCTCGAGTGCAGGCATTGCTTTTTTCAGTAACACTGGGTCGGATAACTCGGCACGATAGCAGTCGTATGCGCCTACGGGTTCCGGAAACCAACACAATTCGCGCCCACTACCCGAAGGCCGACGCAGCCATTCGTTGTCGTGCCAGCCTATGGATTGCCCCGAAAGCGCACGGTGATGTTGACGTGCACAATCAGGCCCGCCTGTGCCGTGAAGTGCAACATGAACTTCGTCTACTACATCAAAACTTTTTGCAACCGAACAAAGCAATAACCCTGTTACTCCAGGACTCGATGCCGCACCCACCAACACCACAACATTCATCTCGGATGCCTGATCATTGAGCGCCAAGAGATTCATGCAGTCAGAGACATCGTCGGATAACGACACCACATGCACACCACTACGGATGAATTGCGCCGCCAAACCCGCGTGCGCTGCCCCACACGCTAAAACGACAACGTCACATTGTGTGATCTCTGTTTGCGCAACTGCGAGCACTTGACACGATGAATTGTTATGCAATGCCGCAAGTCGTTGTGCTCGTGCTGACACCTTGTCGCACACAGCAATTCGTTGCACCCCAGATAGCGACAGTTGCTCTACAACCCGAGATCCCGTCACTCCGGCCCCAAGCACTCCGATGATGGTCGACATCTCGCCAACTACTTTGATGATTGTTGGTCTTGAGGGTCTGCGTCTGATGGGTTCAGTGGCCGCCAACCACCACGCTTCGTTGATTGCTCAGACCGACCCTTCACGCGCAAAATTGCGCCAGCGGCACCCGCAATGCCAAGCACCATCAGTACACGTCGGATGAAATTCATTGGCAACCCTTCGGAGTTGGGTGTGTTGTGGGGCTAACAAGAATCGAACTT
>JAURJB010000066.1 GCA_030832455.1 Acidimicrobiales bacterium | reverse complement strand
TTCTCAACTCACAAGTCGACCAACCATGCTCGAGGCTGCACGTGCGGCTGTCGCGTTGGCAAAGTAAAGGAACGTCATGGCAATTTTCGTAGACCAAAACACCAAGGTGATCGTGCAAGGACTCACGGGTGGTCAGGGCCGTTTTCATGGCCTACGTAATCGTGCGTATGGCACGCAGGTAGTGGGTGGAGTAACACCAGGCAAAGCTGGTCAAGATGTTGAAGGTATTCCAGTTTTCGACTCAGTTGAAGATGCAGTGAAAGCCACAGGAGCAACTGCCTCGTTCATTGCGGTTCCGCCAAAGGCTGCACCCGCTGCAATTTTGGAAGCTGCGCGTGCGGGTATCGGATTTGTGGTGTGCATCACCGAAGGCGTGCCTGCCCAAGATGAAGCTCGCGTCTTTGCCACATTGCAACGCGACTATCCAGCAACGCGACTGCTTGGTCCAAACTGCCCAGGCATCATTAGCCCGGGTAAGTGCAACATTGGAATTACTGCAGGTGAGATTGCGCAGTTGCCAAGTGCGTCGGGTCCAAACGTTGGAATCGTGTCGCGCTCAGGAACACTGACATATCAAGCGCTATACGAATTGAAGCAGCAAGGCATTGGCGTAAGTACGTGTGTAGGAATCGGCGGAGACCCTGTTCCGGGAACATCGTTCGTTGACTGCTTGGCCGAGTTTCAGGCCGACCCAGAGACACACGCCATCATCATGATCGGTGAGATTGGTGGATCAGCCGAGGAAGAGGCTGCAGAGTTCATCACGAAGCACGTCACCAAGCCGATGAGCGCATACATCGCAGGTGTCACTGCGCCTGCCGGTAAGAAGATGGGCCACGCGGGAGCAATTGTTTCTGGTGGCAAAGGTACTGCGCAAGGAAAGATGGACGCATTGCGGATGGCAGGCGTCAAAGTGGGTCTCAATCCCACGGAGGCCGGCTCCTTGATGGCCGAAATAGTACATAGTCTTCGTTAAGTGAATCGCCCCCACCAAACCATTTCGTATCTTCCCGGGCTAGATGGGCTGCGGGCGATCGCCGTCATTGCGGTGATCGTGTATCACGCAAACAAGGACTGGTTGCCTGGTGGGTTTCTCGGCGTTGAAGTGTTCTTTGTTATCAGCGGTTACCTCATCACATTGCTATTGATCAATGAATCGCAGCAACAGGGACGAATTGATTTCAAGAGCTTCTGGATTCGTCGTGCGCGCAGATTGCTTCCGGCATTGTGGACGTTGTTGTTGGGCGTAACGATGTATGCCTCGTTGTTCGAGCGTGAAGAACTAGGCAAGTTGCGTGGCGATGTCATCGCTGCATTCGTCTACATCTTTAATTGGTTCAAGATTTGGTCGGGGTCATCGTATTTTGATGCATCAGCATTAGACCCGTTGCGTCACCTGTGGTCACTTGCGGTTGAGGAACAGTTCTATTTGGTGTGGCCGCTACTCATTGCATTTGTGATGAAGCGTTTTGGAAGACGCCCCGCAAAATTAGGCATCATTTTCTTGGGCATTTCGGTTGCAGTCTCTGTGTACGTCGCCACGTCGTATGCCGCAGGTGTGCGTGGTACACCAATTGAAACTCCCGAGCAATACATTTCATTGTTCGGTCATGCGGTTTCACGTCTTGATTATTTATTCCTCGGAACACTAGGTCGATCTGGCGGTTTGTTCATGGGAGCCGCGCTTGCATTTTGGTATCGGCCAGACATGTTTGCATCGCCAGCAAAGTCGAGTGATCGCCATGTCGTTTCGGTATTTGGAGTTTCCGGTATCGCCGGTCTTGCATATCTCATGTGGGTGTTTCGTGATGTCGTTACCGTTGCAGAAACGGGGTCCTTGCGTGGATACGACCCTTTGTTTCAAGGTGGATTCCTGTTAGTTGGTGTTGCTTCCATTGCAGTAATTACAGCAGCAGTACACCCGCAGTCATTTATCGGTAACAAGGTGCTCGGCAACCCCGTGTTCACGTACCTCGGTCGTCGTTCGTATGGCCTGTATCTGTATCACTGGCCGGTGTATCAGTTGTACCGGAAGGTTTCGAGTAATTATCTGACATTGGTTCAATTTGTGGTGTTGTCACTGATCATTTTGGTGTTAACCGAAATTTCGTATCGATTTATTGAAATGCCCATTCGCCAAGGTCTATTTGGAAAGTGGTGGCACAAGTTGCGATATCCGCGCACCGATGCTGACAGAGAGAGGCGCACAAAGTTTTTCGCACTGGGTGCGGTTGCAGCAGTTTTGCCCGTCTTTTCCGTAGTCAGTTTGGCGCTTGGTACGGGTGAAGGAAAGATCGCAGAAAGTATTAAGCGCAACGAAGGTATTGTTCAAAACTTGCTCGGTACAACCGTGCCGCCAGATCCAAGCGCCACGACGCTCCCAGGTACTCAGACCACAACGCTCGACGGCCAAGTAATTCCGATTCTTGCAATTGGTGACTCAGTAATGCTTGGTGCTGCAAATATATTGACCGAGCGAGGCATTACGGTCGATGCGCTGAAGAGTCGTCCATTTAGGCAGGCGCTTGAAATTTCAAACTACGTAAAATCCATTGGGCGCCTTGGCGAATTTGTCATCATCCATTTAGGTACGAATGGTCCGGTAGACCAAGAGACCCTTGACGAGATCATGGTGCCACTTAAAGACGTTGACATTGTTCTGCTAGTCACTGCACATGTGCCGACACGCAAGTGGCAGGATCGAAATAATGAGTTGATCAGGGCGATGCCAAATGCGTACGGCAATGTGCGGGTCCTTGACTGGTTCCAAGTGGCCGAAACGCACCCAGAATTTTTGTACGGAGACAAAGTTCACCTCAATAATGAGGGTCAACGGGTCTACGCCGATCTCATCATGCAAGCTATAGGGAAGTAAGGTTTTCCTCATGACAACACCTGTTCGAATCGCAATTACTGGTGCCGCTGGCCAAATTGGTTACAGCCTTCTGTTTCGCATTGCATCTGGTGCCATGCTCGGACCAGATACGCCCGTCATTTTGCAACTACTTGAAGTGACTCCGGCGTTGGGTGCACTCAGTGGAGTAAAGATGGAACTTGACGACTGTGCTTTTGGTCCACTTGTTGATGTTGTGTGCACCGACGATGCAAACGTTGCGTTTGGTGATGCCGATATCGCAATGCTGGTCGGTGCGATGCCGCGAAAAGATGGCATGGAACGCTCCGACCTCTTGTCTGCAAACGGTGGAATCTTCAAGCCACAAGGCCAAGCCATTAGTGCTAATGCAAAAAAGAATGTCAAAGTGCTTGTTGTCGGCAACCCGGCAAACACCAACTCGTTGATCGCAATGCACAATGCGCCAAACATCGATCCGCGACAATTCACAGCAATGACACGACTCGATCACAATCGCGCTGTTAGCCAGTTAGCGCAAAAACTTGGTCGCCCAACAACATCAGTGAAGAAGATGACGATTTGGGGCAATCACTCCACGACGCAGTATCCCGACTTGTTCCATGCAGAAGTTGATGGCAAGAACGCGGCGCAGCTAATCAACGATCAGCAATGGTTGGAAGATACCTACATCCCAACGGTTGCCAAACGCGGAGCAGCGGTCATTAAAGCACGTGGTTCGTCGTCGGCGGCATCGGCAGCCAACGCTGCACTTGAGCACATTCGATCTTGGGTGCAGGGCACGCCAGTCGGTGATTGGGTGTCGATGGCAGTTCCTTCAGACGGCAGCTATGGCGTGCCAGAAGGGCTGATTTCGTCTTTCCCATGCACATGTGTAAATGGTGAATACAAGATTGTGCAAGGCCTTGATATTGATGGGTTCAGTCGTGCACGCATCGATGCTTCGGTGGCCGAACTGACCGAAGAGCGCGACGCCGTGCGTCAACTTGGTTTGATCTAACCCGAACTTCTCGTTCCATCGATCTGCGAGTCTGCTCGCGAACGAGTGCAACCGCGAGGGTCTTTCTTAATCAGTCGATTTTTTTCTTGTGTTGGTGAAAGCTGAATCCCTTTTCGCCACGCATCTAAGTACTTCTGGGGCCAGATCTCACCCCGCAATAGGTACACCTCGGCGCGAGGGCAGATTCGAGATATTCCAAAGTGTGTGTGACAGCGTGTAACCCGCGCGTTGCCGCTTGAGCCCATCACACCAATCCAATCGCCGGCTGACACACGTTGATTTTTTACAACTTTGATGCGACCAAGATGAGAAAAGTAGTAGCGCACGCGGTCGTCGCCAACAAGTGTGATGGTCAGTCCACCGCGCGTGCCTGGCGAGTCCTTTTCTGTTGTCCACTTATCAAGGCGTCGCAGGTTGGTGATGACACCGGCAGTAGGTGCGAGTACGCGTGCATAGCAACCTTCAACATCGACGGCGGGGTACCCAACGTGATCTTTGGGGTAGCGAACGGGAACTTTGGAAAACGGGAAAACGTACTGCGGTGGCTCACCTTCAGCAGTGGCGACTTGAGGGAAGAGCAGCACGAATAGCAGTACAAAGCGAAGCCCCCAACGCATATTCAGACACTACGAGATGGGTGTGGATCTTCGTGAGATAGTGATAGCCAAAGTGACAATTATTAATCCTGCACCGATCACGGCAATGCCTTGTGCCAGTGAGGAATCAAACAGTTGACCAGCCAAGATTCCCGTAGTAATCGTGACTCCTAATCCTCCGGCGCCAACAACTTCAAGGTGAAAGATTTTCGCTCCATATGCAAACAGCAAACTCGTGATCAGTAATGCAATTGCTGGTTGCCAACGATTGTTTTCCCATGCCGCATATCCGATTGCAGCAAATAGCAGGCTGACGGCACCGGCTGAACGGGCGATGAATGGTAGGCCAATTTTTTGTCGGGCAAACCACAACAACAGGCTTCCCGAAATCATGAATACCAATGGAGCAAGTGCAGTGTCGGCAAAATATTTTGTGACCACCGCTGCCATAAATGGTTGAGTTGCCGCAACCACGATCACGGTTCCAATGAATGTGGTTCGTGATACGAGGGCTGCACCAATTGCAAGAGCTGATGCGGAAGCAAATAGCAAGATCAGGTCTTCTTCAATACTTGCGATGTCGAGTAGTAGGCCAAGGCCAAGTGCAAACGACGCCGTAGCAATGGCAATGACAAATTCACTCAATGTCTTTCGCCATCCTGCCTTGCGTGCGAGCCAATAGGAGAGACCGCCGGTAAGTGCTGAAGTAATGAACAAAGCGGTATCAATTGCAGCCTTCGACATGTCTTGCAAGAGTGCAATGACGATCCACACCAAACCGACAAAGATGACCGATCCACCGAGGTATGCGGCGATCTCCGTGAAAGGGATTGTCCACATCGGCGCCTGACGGAGTGCTTGCGCGTCGGGTGCGGACAGTTTTCCTGCAGTCTCAAATTCGTCAATGAGACGACCTACGCTTTTTTCGTTTGTCATAGTGAGATACTACGAGTGTTACGGTGTCTGCCGATGAAACGTTCATTTTGGATCGACACGGACACGGCAAGCGACGACGCAGTGGCGCTCATACTGGCGTTCATGAACCCAACGATCGAGGTCATTGGTGTTTCGGTGGTTGCAGGAAACGTTCCATTGGACATGGGAATTCAAAACGCTCTCTACACCGCAGAGATGTGCGATTCACAAGTACCGATCTATGCGGGCGCGGAGACACCATTGGTTCGTACCCTCGGCACAGCGCAATTTGTGCATGGTCACGATGGAATGGGCGATATTGGGTTAGCGCTCACGGGTCGCACACCATCTGTGGGTAACGGAATCGACAAACTTATTGAAGCGGTGCGTGCGAATCCTGGGCAGATTGAGCTCGTCACACTCGGGCCACTGACCAACATTGCGCTTGCACTGCGCACAGACCCAAGCATTGCCCAATCAATCAAACGATGCGTCGTGATGGGTGCGGTTGCCGACCACATCGGAAACGTGACACAAGTTGCCGAATTCAACATGTGGGTTGACCCAGAAGCAGTCGACGTTGTGTTGCAATCGGGAATGCACCTCGAGTTTGTGGGGTGGGATATTTCGCGCACTGCAGCAGTAGTAACTCCACAGGAATCGGCAATGATTCGCTCAATTGGAACTGATCGCGCGCGATTTGCAATGGATATTCAGCGCATTGT
>JAURJB010000065.1 GCA_030832455.1 Acidimicrobiales bacterium | reverse complement strand
CTCCTTTGGGCAATTCATTAGGAAGGACCAGCAGTCCAAGCTCGGACAATTGCCGTGTTGCAAGGTCGATATTGAGCGACGTCACTTCCGGCATGGTTACCGAACCCGATTCGGATGCCCGTTGAAACATAAATAGACCAATAGCAAGGGCGAGCAATGCAAGCACGGTTCCGCCCAGCACGGCGACCACCGGCTTCTTGATGGCTACACCGCTGTATCCATTATCGGCGTGTACTTCGTCAACATAGGTGTCTTCAAGTGGGGGAAGTTGAATAATCGGAATTGCAGATGTGTCGGCGAGTTGTGTAGTGGGTGCTGGCCCACGTGCCTCGGTGAGAGCGATGGTGTCAACGCCATCAAGCACACGACGAACATCATCACGAACAAGCATGGCGTTTTCGTATCGGCGTTCGTGGTTCTTCGCCATGCATTTTGCCACTACTGATTCGAATCCTCGTGGCAGATCTGAAACAAATTCGCGCAAGGGTGATGGGTTTTTATGCACATGCTGATAGGCAATCGCAATAGCAGATTCGCCAACAAATGGAGCACGACCTGCTGCCAACTCGTACATCATCACACCAAGTGAGTAAATGTCGCTGCGCGGATCGGGCTGTGCGCCTTGTGCTTGCTCGGGAGAAAGATAGGTCGCCGTTCCCATAACCGAACCCGTTTCAGTAAGTGATTCGTCGACGCTTGAGCCCAATGCGCGAGCAATTCCAAAGTCTGCAACTTTTATTCGGCCATTAGAACCAATCAAGATGTTCCCTGGCTTAATGTCGCGATGAATTACACCGTTTTCATGAGCGAATGATAATGCCAAAGCAACTTCCGCAATGATGTCACATGTTTGTGTTGGGGAAAGCTGTCCTCGTTCCTGCAAGATTGTCGCAAGGGTTTTGCCCTCGATGTATTCCATAGCGATGAAATATGTGGAGTTAACTTTGCCCCAGTCGTACACCGCAACAATGTTGGGGTGGGTAAGTGCGGCCGCGGCTTGCGCTTCACGTCGAAAGCGCTCGACAAAGTTGGGATCAGTAGCAAACTCAGGGAACAACACCTTGAGCGCGGTTGGCCGGTCAAGCAATACATCGCGGGCGAGAAAAACTTCTGCCATTCCGCCACGACCAATGCTGCGTTCAACGCGGTAACGGTCGTTCACCAATGGAATATTGTCGTTAGTCATTGAGCGCTGAAACCTGTTTTAGGGCAGTCACGTAACGCTGAGCATCTTTAAGTGTTGCAAATCGGAGATGCCCGTCAACTTGGCGTTGCAACGGCTCAATCAGTTTGTTACGGGTGAGATCAAAGCATTGTTCTCGGGTTGGCATCAACCACAACACACGGTCGCTTGCGCCACGACCAATACACACTGCGGCGGTAGGTGTGGAGTTTTCAAACTCGAGAAAGTATCCGCTTCGAGCATTGCGACTGACGAGCACTAGTGCTCCAAGTGCAAGCACAATCGCAGCGATAACAGACCATTTTTTACGCGAGGAGCGAGCGGATGTGGTCGTGCCTACATCGGGAATGGTAGGAGCTGGATGGGTTCCATCTGTTGTGTCAATCACAATGACCGTGATGTTGTCTCGGCCGCCATTGCGTTTTGCCAGAGCCACTAGCGCCGCTGCAGTTTCTTGCGGCGGCATTCCTTGCTGCACTAGTTCGGCAATATCAGACTTTGTCACTTCGTCAACAAGCCCATCACTACAGAGGACAAACCGGTCGCCAGAGACCAGCGGGATCAGCCACGAGTCAACGGCAACGCGCTCATCAATGCCTAAGGCACGTGTCACGATATTGCGCCGAGGGTGCGTGTGAGCTTCATCTTCAGTGATCAAGCCTTCTGAAACCAACTCTTGGACATACGAGTGATCAACAGTGAGTTGGCGAAATTGCCCCGCGCGTGCGAGATAAATGCGCGAATCACCAACGTTGGCGAGCGAAATTTGTGGCACGGTCTCGCCTTCAGGTGTTACCAGACCAAGTGCACACAGTGTGGTGCCCATGCCGCGACGCCCAGTATCTTCTGCAGCAGAAGAGTGGATGGTGTGGTTGATATCGCTGATGGATTTGACAAACCATTCAGGAGTCAACTGCTGGTCGATTGATTTTTCATGAAGCAACGATGTGGCAAGGGCAGAGGCAACCTCGCCGGCATTGTGGCCACCCATCCCATCGGCTACAGCAAAGATGTTGTCACCGATCAAAAACGAGTCTTCGTTTTGGGCTCGAACATTGCCGGTGTCGGTAGCGACACCATAGGTCAACTGCATTGATTGACCAATCGGAAGCAAAGCGCCACAATCACTCGAAACGAACGTCAACAGAGCCAAGTGAGATCACATCGCCAGATTTCAGCGGTGTGGCCTCAACAATGAGTGCACCATTGATGCGCGTTCCGTTGGTGCTGCCGCGATCATCGGCGTACCACATACCATTTTTCAATCGCAGTTCGGCATGCACTCGGCTGACGTTGTGGTCATCAATGACGATGTCACATGTTGTCTGCCGGCCAATCGTGTATCGGTGCGAAGAGAGCTCGATGAGTTCACCAGAGGGCAATTCGACGCGGTGAGCCTCGCTTGGAGTTTCGGAGGCAGTAGGAACAACAGGGACAACAGAAACGGCATGTGCGGTAACTTCACAGTTGTTCGACTTAATTCGCTCATCGTGGTCAATGTGAATGGTTGGTTCACCCGTCAATGTGTAGCCCTCAAACTCAGCGTGATTGGTTACCGCTTGACGTAATTCATGAAGCAGTGGTTTGAGGGTTGGGGAAACCAGTTCAAGATCGCTGGGATTTAACAAAATCGAATACGAAGAAGCAACGACCCCATTGTTGGTCAGAGCCTGTTCGTCCATGGCTGCCACAAGGCGCCTACCAATAGTGATTGGTCGAATTCCGCGCCTTCGGGCGATCGCAAACACCTCTACATTCTAAGCGTGAGATCGCGAGTAGGGGTCCAACTCGAGAAATCTACCCCACCGTCGCTGTAAGACATGTTGATCGGTTTCAGCCATGGTGTCACCGCGCGTCCGAGCACCAAAGTGATACATGGATGCCTCTGGGGTCCAAGCAACAACCAGTTTTTCCATGTGCAATTTGAGACAAAAGTCGACATCTGCATACGAATACGTATAGTGCTCACAGAATCCACCAACACGATGAAAATGTTTGCGGGCAAATGCCATACACGAACCACTTACTGCGGACACGGTGCGCGGTACCGCATGAATTCCCATCCAGCCTTCATCCAAGGACGAGTTTCCCTGTGAGATGTGGTGAACGCCCTTATCAAAACGAATTCCAGCACTCGAGATGCGGCCATCTTCCATTAATAACATCGGGCCAATAGCACCTAGTTGTGGAAACTGAAATTGACCAGTTAACTGCTCGAGCCAATCAGGGTTACGGATCTGGGTGTCGTCATCAAGAATTACGACGTACTCACCCTGTGATGCAAGCACTCCCGAATTCCATTTTGCTGCAATGTTGAATGGTCCGTAGAAATCTACATATGAAATGTTGTGTACTGCAGGAAGATCAAATGGATACACCACTGAACCATCAGCATTCACATCACGCACGATGACGATGTCAAAATTTGGATATGTCGTATGAGCAAGGATCTGTTCAACTGCGTTTTCCACCATGCATACGGCAGCACCCCAGACTCGTGATCGGTTGCCACGGGTGGGTATCACAATGCTGACATGAGGTACATCGGCCTGCTTCGACACTGAAAACCGATGCTGGTAGCTACCAGGGGTGAGCTTTTCTACAGTCGCTGCAACACCAGTGCGCTGAAAGTGGCCCTCTACAGCTCGTTTTCCAGCATCGTAGGCATACGGTTTGGCGTGAACATCTCCTGCGGCTGAACCAGGAACTACACGCCAGTGGTATAACACACCTGGGATGTGAGCAACTTTTCGTGCGCGCTCCGTTGCGCGCAGAATGAGATCAAAATCTTGCGATCCATCAAAACCTGAACGAAACCCACCGATTTCATCAAGGAGGGAACTGCGAAACACAGAAAAATGACAGCAGTAGTTCTGGCTTCGTAAACGAATCGCATCAAACTGTGGTTTGCGAAACACATCGTAGTGACGACCTTGTGCATCAATTTTATCTTCGTCGGTATAGACATAATCAATTTCGTCATCTGTTCGCAATTCTTCTTCAATTCGTCGGAGTGCTCGAACAGCCAGTTCGTCATCATGATCAAGCAGAGCAACAAAATCTCCGGTGGCCATATCAAGACCTTCTTGTGACGCCGCCACAATTCCACCATTTGTGCTGCGGTGCATCACACGAACTCGTCGATCTTGTGATGCCAATCGATCAAGCATTCGTGCAACATGGGGTTCGGTAGAGGAGTCGTTAACAATGCACCATTCCCAATCGGTGAATGTTTGTTTGCGGACTGACGCAATGCAGGCTTTCAACGCTTTGGCCGGTGGGTTATATACCGGCGTCACAATGCTAAAGCGCGGCATTTATTTTTTTCGCAACAGCCGTTTAATCACTCGTACGGGGATCATCACAAACTTGCCAATCTTCCACGTCGGAGTTTGCATGATCGTTGTTCGACCCAATTCACGACCAGACTGGTGAGCGTGTTTTACGTCTCGATTGAGTTTCACACGTAACTCACCAAGTTCTGCACTCATGCCATATACGGCATCACGTGATGCCAATACTTCACGTTTCATCTGGGCCACATGGCTGACGCCTTGTTGTTGGCGCAACATGCCAATTTCAGTGAGCAGTCGTTCTCGTGACGCATCTCGCAAGTCGGCGAGCGAGTCGTAGTCACTGTTTGGATCCGACATCAAACAAATACTACACGTGATCATTTTGCTGTTGTTGGTGCGCTGAAGCGCCGTTGGTAAGGTAAACCATCCATTCGGGCGAGTGGCGAAATGGCAGACGCGCTGGCTTCAGGTGCCAGTGTTCGCAAGGACGTGGGGGTTCAAGTCCCCCCTCGCCCACAACGAGAGATTGGTAAGGTTTTCAACGTCGTGCACGCATTTACCGAGCTCATCGAATCCCGCAACCTGCTGTGGAATCTCACACTTCGCGAGTTGCGATCAAAGTATCGGCGTTCGTTTCTGGGCTGGGCCTGGTCGTTGCTCAATCCACTATCCAATATTTTGATTTATTCGTTTGTTTTTGGCGTGGTCTTCGGAGCAACTGCGCCAATTGGTGAGCCATCTGGTCTCAATGTGTATGCGCTGTACTTGATGTGTGGAATCTTGCCGTGGGGCTTTTTTGCACTTGTCACCAATCTTGGGATGAACGCACTGTTAAGCAACGCTTCTCTTGTGCGCAAGGTGTCGTTTGCACGCGAGACACTGGTGATTTCTCAGGTGATATTCAGTTTTGTTCAATGGTCAATTGAAATGTTGTTGCTTGCAGCGATTTTGATCGTCGCAGGAAGCCCGATCATTCCGTGGTTACCTGTGGTCATCCTGGTTATGTTGAGCCTTGCAATCTATGGAGCAGGTTTTGCTATGGCACTTGCGGCGGCAGCGGTGTTCTTTCGCGATTTGCGGTACTTATGGACAATTCTGCTGCAAGTAATGTTTTTTGCTACTCCAATCATTTATACGCCGGATCGTCTTGAGGGCAAACTTCCAGGATTTATCGAGTTCATCTTGAAGTGGAATCCGATGGCGGTGTTTATTCAAACATTTCGTCACATGTTGTACGGCGGTGGCTCGCCTCATTGGGGTGAGTTGCTCTATGTGGTGGTGGTGTCAGTTGCAGTGTTTTTTGCGGGTTGGGCAGTGTTTTCTCGCCTGTCGCGACGAGTGGCTGAAGAACTGTAAACGCACTATTGCACCGTCCATGTTGACGGTATGGAGACAACGCCGCTTTCAAACAGATGTTCCTGATGCACGTCAAACCGCACCCAGTTTTGGCAGTGGTCGTATTCAGTAGTGCCCGTTGAGTCAGTACAGGTTGCCGAGATGTAATAGGTGCCTTCTAGCAATGGCACATGATCAATCGCAATGCTCATGGTTGATGGCTCAGCGAGCGCACGAATGGGTGGTCGCGCGGTTTGCGATGTGGTTGACCAGACGGTTTCACCACCGATTTTGGCAATCGATACTGTGATGATCGGTGCCACTAATCGTGTTTGTGGGGTAATCGAAAT
>JAURJB010000064.1 GCA_030832455.1 Acidimicrobiales bacterium | reverse complement strand
GAATTCACAGCCGCTATGGAAAAGGTGTTCAACGCAGCCGACCCGGATGGCCTTGCTTTGTTTGCAGCATTCAAGTCAATGCCACTTGCAGAAGACACTCCAGCACGTGCAATGCAACTTGCCGCATCACTTCGCGAATTCCGTGGCTCAGCACACCTCATTGCAATTCGTGCAGTAGGACTCACATCCAAGCAAGCCCACTATGTGAAGCGACCAAACGATGTGAAAGGTTTTGGTTGGGGTGAAAACGATGCACCTGTCGTTGATGACGCAGTTCGTGCACTGATGGTTGAAGCCGAGAAGCTCACCGATGCGTTGTGCATTCCTGCTTATTCGGTTCTCAACGATGCAGAACGCAAGGCGCTTGTTGCAGGCGTAAAGGCATTTGAAGCCGCACTCGCCTAGATTTACTTCGTGGCTTCATCTGAAAAAATGCGCGTAGGTGAGGCAATCATTGATCTGCTTGTTCGCGAGTACGAACTAGACACCGTTTTCGGCATTCCAGGCGTTCACAACATTGAATTGTTTCGTGGTCTGCACTCTTCTGGCGTTCGAGTTGTTGCACCACGACACGAGCAGGGTGCCGGCTTCATGGCTGATGGGTGGTCAATAGCAACAGGCAAGCCGGGTGTGTGTGCGCTCATCTCTGGGCCTGGGCTCACTAATGCGATAACACCAATTGCGCAGGCGTATCACGACTCGCGCGCAATGTTGGTTCTTGCGAGCACTACACCAACTCATTCACTCGGTAGAAAGTTCGGTCCGCTCCACGATCTTGATGATCAGTCGGCAGTAGTTCGTACCATCACGGCATTTAGTGAAACCGTTACCGATCCAACACAATTGCCCCAGCTCATTGAGCGTGCATGGAATGTGTTCACTTCCAGCCGTCCAAGGCCTGTGCACATTGCCATTCCTACCGATGTGCTTGAGCAGTTTGTTGATCCATTCACACGCGTTACTACTGACATCTCCAAACCCGTTGCTCAAGACTCCGACATTCAACGGGCCGCGCAACTGCTTGCAGCAGCAAAACGCCCAATGATCATCGCTGGTGGCGGTGCACTCGGCACCGGCGCACTCATTTCCAACATCGCTACCGCAATTGATTCTCCAATCGTGCTCACAGGAAACGCAAAAGGCGAAGTGCCATCAACACATCCTCTGTGTGTTGGTTCGGCAATGGTTATTCCGCGAGTGCAGGAAGAAATTGAGCAATCTGATGTTGTGTTGCTCATCGGCTCGGAGATCTCTGATGCCGACTTGTACAACGGTGGTCGAGCACAAGGGTTCTCTGGCAGTGTCATTCGAATTGATATTGATACCGAACAAATCTCACGCCGCGTCGTGCCGCACGTTTCGCTTGTTGCCGATGCTGCAGACTCGCTTTCCCGAATATCTGCAGAACTAACAAAAGCTGGCGTTGCTTTAACCAATAGCGGCTCAGCGCGTGCAACCAATCTGCGCATGGCTGCGCGCTCGGGTGTACGTCAAGACTTGTTGCCCTGGATTGATGCAATCGAGCAGTCCGTTCCTGACAACACACTTGTTGCAGTCGACTCCACACAACTGGCTTATGCCGCCCATACCGTGATGTCGTGCAACTCGCCTCGTTCATGGCTTGCCCCGTTTGGTTTCGGAACATTGGGTTGCGCACTACCCATGGCAATAGGTGCTGCAATTACCGACACAACAAGACCCGTCCTCGCAATTGCCGGTGATGGCGGTTGGCTGTTTACCCTCGCCGAAATGGCCGCGGCTATTGACGAAGGTATCGACATGGTGCTGGTGTTGTGGGATAACCGCGGCTATGGCCAAATTCGTGAATCATTCGACGATGTGCGGGCCCCACGTATGGGCGTTGATGTCTCGTCACATGACCCATCTGCAATTGCTAAAGGTTTTGGATGGAACGCCATTGATGTCACAACAATTGAAGCGTTCAGGATTGTGTTAAGCGAAGCGTTTGAAAATCGCGGTGCGCACTTCATCCGAATTAGCGTTTCGTAGCAATGACGCCTAAGAGGTCCATCGGAAAAAACTTTCGTTCGGTGTGGCTCTCAGTTATGGTGTCGAGTGCTGGTGACGGAATGTTTCTCACTGCGTTTCCACTGCTTGCAGCAATTCTCACACGCGATCCCGTACTTATCGCTGGTGTAACGATTGCATCACGCTTGCCATGGCTGATGTTCTCGATGTTTACAGGAGCGCTTGCCGACCGCATGGACAGACGAAAACTCATGATTGGCGCAGACCTCATTCGGCTTGTCATTGTTGGTTTGCTCGGCATTGCGATTCTCACCGACGTGGTCAACATTTGGATGCTGTATCTCAGCGCGTTCCTCCTTGGAACCTGCGAAACGCTTCACGTCAATGCCGCACAAGGACTCATTCCCGCAATTGTTAAACAAGAAGATCTACTTGAAGCAAACGCCCGCTTCGCCAGTGGACAAATTGTTGCTGCACAGTTCATTGGCCCACCACTTGGTGTAGCCATGTTCAATGTTTCAATGTCGCTGCCGTTTCTTGCCGATGCCGCAACGTTTGCAGGCTCAGCCGCCCTTGTCTCACGCGTACCCGACGAACATGCAGTCGAGCCGCCTACGACCAAGATTCTCTCTGACATCAAGGAAGGCATTCGCTACACAATTGAGACGTTGTCGCTGCGCAGGCTCACTGAGATTCTCACGGTGGTGAACTTTTTCTACTTTGCTGCCAACTCGCTATTGGTGTTGTACAACGAAGACTTACTTGGTGGCAACAAAATCACCTTCACCGCATTATCGGTTGGTGCTGCTTCAGGAACAGTCATCAGCCGTCTCTTTCTTGACAAGATCACCACACGGCTTGGGAAAACACGAACTCTTGAGGTATCGCTGTGGGCTTGGGCCTTTGCCACCATTGGGCTGGCAGTTGCATGGGAACCAATTTTGGCAATCGTGATGCACCTCGTGTTAGGTATTGGTTCGGGTTGGTGGATTGCACTGAACACCACCCTTCGACAACAGATCACTCCCACACGCATGCTCGGACGTATGAATGCTGTTTCCCGCACCGTCACATGGGGAATCGTTCCGTTCGGGGCACTCTTTGGCGGCGTTGCAGCGCGAGTCTTTGGACTTCGAGGCCCATTCATCATTTCGGCAGTGGTGATGACCGGATATGCACTTTTTGCCAAACGTTTACTTAAACCTGTTGAACATGACATCAGTCGGCTAGACATTCGTGCTTGACTGAAGTAGTGACTCCCTTCATTTCACTCAATGAGAATCGCAAACGAATTCTTAGGTCTACCTGGGGGCTGTTCACTGGGTTCGCACTCCTACTTTTTACAGCCGGTCTGTTTAGCACCATGGTAGGAATTCGCGCCGAATTGAAGAATCTACCGACCGTGATCAGCGGTGGTCTCACGACTGCGTACTACGCGGGATTCCTACTTGGTTCTTTGTACGCATTAAGAGCACTTGCTCAGGTCGGTCACATTCGTGTGTATGCCGCACTTGCTTCACTGCTCAGTGCATCGGTGCTTGTCAGCGGTGCATTTGATTCTCCATTCATCTGGATCATCATGCGTGTGAGTACAGGGTTTTGTTATGCCGGTCTCTATGTTGTTGCCGAATCTTGGCTTAATGGTCTTGCCACCAACACATTCCGTGGCCGACTGCTTGCGCTGTACAACGTGGTAACTGTAGGCGCCTACGGTGCTGGCCAATTAATGGTATTTAACTTTGACGCCCGCAACCTCACAGGGTTTGCGTTTGCAGCGATGATTGCATCCCTCGCCGTTATCCCTGTCTCAATGTCGGAACAAGCGTCCACACCTAAAGTCGAGCAGAATGTGCACATCTCGTTGCGCGAACTTGCTCGCATTGTGCCGACTGGATTCGGTTTCATTTTGCTTGTTGGTCTTGCTCATGGTGGAATGCTCGGCATGGCTGTTATCCATGCAACTCGAGAAGGTCTCAGCATCGGTCGCACCGGCGTCCTGGTAGCAGTAATTCAACTTGGTGGTATGGCATTTACTTGGCCCATCTCTTCTGCTTCCGACGACATTGATCGACGCGTCATCGGTTTGCTCGTCGCACTTGGCGCGATTGTGACGAGCGTTGTCATGTTGTATCAACCCGTGAGCAGCACCTGGACCATCGTGCTGTTGTTTGTTATCGGTGGCTTCAGCTTCCCGCTGTATGCAATCGCCAGTGCGTACACCAACGACTGGGTTTCTCCCGAACAAATTGGTGCTGCTGCATCACAGCTCGTCACTCTCTACGGGTTTGGCGCAATGCTTGGACCACTTTTTGCGGCCCCGTTTCTAGACATTCTTGGCACCGATGGATTTGCTTGGTCAATCATCACATTCCATTCGGCGTTATTAATTTTCCTCATCTACCGAATTCGCGCATGGAAGGCACCAATTGCGACAAAGGAAGGGGCTCCGATGTCATTTCATGGCCGCGCGTTTTTTGTTCCTGCAACCATTGCCTCGCTCGGTGTTACAACAAAAGCAAAGCCAAAGAACGTTCAGAAATAGCTACGCCTTACGAGGCTTGCCAATCCTCACTGATACTCCAGGCGAAAACATCACATGTGCTTCACCGGTTGGTGCCGGTAAACCTGCTGCCGTCACTAAATGATCTTCAAGGTTGACAATGTTGGCTTCATACAACTGCCATTGCTCGTGGTCTACAGGCGCATAGCGAAGCCTTCCTCTAAATCCTTTTGAGTACAGCCCCCATCGCGCGGATAGAAAATGTGCGAGGTCAGTTGGCTCTTTGATTTCTGCACCAATGGTCAACTCGATCTGCGTTGACGATCGCGACGGCCAACGACGCTTCACCGTGGTGTGCAAATGTTGATCATCTTTTTTGTGCGACGCACGGCCCCAGCAATACGGAATGAAATACGTTGTGCGGGCTACAAAAGCCGGGATCATCCTGTTCACATCAAGAGAAAAGAACCACACGCCTGGCACACCATTGCGTTTTACATACGTGCGCACATTCACTTCAGGAAAGGATCCGAAATATGGAACTGGAGGAATGAACGGAAACGAAATGTTACGCATGGAAAATGGAATCAAACCCACCCACGCACTGCCGTCAAAGGTGTCCACCTCAATACCTTCTGGCAACAACGACTGCACCACCGCTGGGTCGTAATGCCAATGGATATAGGCAAGATCGCGCCACTGCTGCTTCATCACTGGCCGCTTTACGGGTTCAGGGCACACCACATGTGACACAAACAGAACCCTACGCATTACATCCACTACTCGCACTGTTGTACGGTGAACTCATGGCCAGATACGTCACCACAATCAATAGTTCAAAAACTCCCGAGGAAGCCTTTGCCTACATGGCAGATCTTCGCAACTTTGCCGAGTGGGATAAGGGCGTAATCAAGGTTGAGCAGATCAATGGTTCAGGCGCTGGAATGGGCACCATCTTCGATGTGACGGTGAAGGGCGTTGGCAAATCCACTTCAACTCTGCGATACACCACTACCGAATACGACGCGCCAAGAAACGTCTTAGTTAAGGGCGTGAACACGTTGTTCACATCCATTGACCGTGTAACCATCACCCCAACTCCAACTGGCTGCGATGTCATTTACGACGCAACGCTCACGGCAAACTGGATCATTGCACCAATGAACTTGCTACTAGGAAAAGTCTTCAACAAGATTGGCGATACCGCTACACGCGGTTTGCGCAAAGCACTCGCCTAATTACGGGCAGCCAAGCTCGTTCAAGTTGGCGCACTCCCTACATAACCAAGCGATTCCGTCTGCCGTCTTCCACTCTGTGGCGAATGGCGAACCACACGAAAAGCAAGGTTGCTTGGCGTGCTCATCAACCTCGTTCACCATTACGAAAACACCACTTCGGCGGCAAGACTCGTTCCTCCTGCGGCTCGCGGAGTTCGCTGCCACTTCCAATAGAAATTCGTGTGAGCAATTACTTGTTCTGCCGTGAGAGGTGGAGTTGTCCACGGGCAGTCATCGGTTGTGTGCGCATCCAGTACCAATGTTGCGTTGTAACCGCGAGCCAAAGCGCCATGCAAGGTAGATCGAATACATGCGTCGGTTTGCGCCCCGCAAACCACCAAACGATCAACTCCGCGTTCCTGCAACAACTCGTCTAAGTTCGTTCCCTCAAACGAATCACCAAACTGCTTATGCACTACGGGTTCTCCGTCACCCATACGCAATTCGTCAACATAGGCCCAGCCTTCGCT
>JAURJB010000063.1 GCA_030832455.1 Acidimicrobiales bacterium | reverse complement strand
ACGTTTTGCGACGAAGTTGCGCGCAGGCGACACGGTGTGGTGCGTGGCGTACCAAGAGAGCAACGCGCTCGGCTTGGTCACTCGGCTTACGGTCCGCCGGTCGCAGGCAGTGTGCCGATATCTGCGCCAACGGGTTGAGGGTATTTCGGCGCGGCCGAGCACCCAGTTCGTGACCTCGGCAAAGGCCCAGTCGGCCACGGCTAGCCCAATGCCTGTAAGGGCCTCGACGCGATTGGCTCGGCGGGTGGGAGTGCGCATGGCGGTCGGCGGTTAAACCCTGCTACCAGTTGCCGAATGGATATTTCTCTGACACACTGAAACTTGTGTTTACGACGAAAGCAAGCCCATCACGCACAGTTGAAGTCGTAGTCATTGTGATGTAGGCACACCGGCCCTCGCCGCGTGTGCCCAAGCCTCCCGCAAGGGGGGCTTTTTTAATCCCCAAAAAACGGAGACAGAAATGACATCAACAGATCACATGAAAGGCCATCAGGCTGGTGAGACCATCACCGGTGCGCAGGCGCTTATTCGTGCTTTGGAGATGGAGAACGTGGATGCGATGTTCGGCCTTCCCGGTGGTTGCATCTTGCCTGCATACGACCCGTTGATCGAGTCTCCGATTCGCCACATTTTGGTGCGCCACGAACAAGGCGCTGGACATATGGCCGAAGGTTATGCGCATGTCACTGGTCGACCTGGTGTCGCCATGGTTACCAGTGGTCCTGCTGCAACAAACATGGTTACTCCGTTGTGCGATGCGTACATGGATTCCATTCCGATGGTGGCAATAACTGGCCAGGTAGGAACTAATGCAATCGGTACTGATGCGTTTCAAGAGTGCGACACCGTTGGCATCACGCGCAGCATTACCAAGCACAACGACTTAGTAATGAGTGGCGACGATTTGCCGTTGGCAATTCGTCAGGCGTTTCACATTGCAACAACAGGTCGTCCTGGCCCAACACTTGTCGACATTCCAAAAGACGTGTTGACCAACAACATGAAGTGGCATTGGCCAACCGACGATGAAGTTGCCGATTCGTTACCTGGTTACAAGCCAGTTACACATGGCGATCCCGAATTAATTAAGCAGGCCGCGCAATTGATGATGAAGGCTCAGCAACCAATTTTGTATGTCGGTGGTGGTGTGCTTAAGGCGCGCGCAGCAACAGCGTTGCGTGAACTCGCAGAAATGATGGGTATACCTGTTGTCACCACGTTGATGGCTCGTGGTGCATTTCCCGATGATCACCCGTTGTGCTTGGGTATGCCTGGCATGCACGGCACCGCAACTGCGGTAACGGCAATGCAAAAGAGCGACTTGCTCGTTGCACTTGGTTCACGTTTCGACGACCGTGTTACGGGTCGAATCAATGCATTTGCGCCACACGCAAAGATCATTCACGTCGATATCGACCCAGCAGAGCAGGGCAAAGTTCGCAAACCCGATGTTCCAATCGTTGGTGATTGTCGTTTAGTGATTGAAGAGTTGATTGTTGCGTTAAATGATTTGCGCGCATCACAACAGCAAGCGGACATCACGCCGTGGCGCAGTCGCGTAAGTGGCTGGCAAGAACAATTCCCGCTCACCTACGAACCGAGCAATGATGGTGGCATTTTGAAGCCGCAGTATTGCCTCGAGCAATTGCGCGATGCTGCACCCGAAGGAACCATTTTGGTTTCGGGCGTTGGTCAGCACCAGATGTGGTCAAGCCAATACTGGAACTTCAACGAGCCATACACCTGGGTGAACTCGGGTGGTTTAGGCACGATGGGTTTTTCGATCCCTGCTGCAATTGGCGCAAAAGTTGGACGTCCCGACAAAACCGTATGGGCTGTTGATGGCGACGGTTGTTTCCAAATGACAGCACAAGAGTTGGTCACCGCATCACTCGAGCGGATTCCGGTCAAGGTTGCCATTCTCAACAACTCCTACCTCGGAATGGTTCGCCAGTGGCAAGAGATGTTCTATGAAGAGCGTTACAGCGAGGTGTACTTGTCGCAAGATACGCCGAACTTTGTGAAGTGGGCAGAAGCGATGGGCTGCGTTGGCATTCGTGTAGATGACGAATCTGAAGTTGCATCGGCAATTGATAAAGCCAACTCCATCAATGACAGGCCAGTAGTTGTTGACTTCCGAGTTGATGCTGGCGAAAAAGTGTTTCCAATGGTTGCAGCAGGTCAAAGCAATGACGACCTCATGTTGCATCCAAGTCAAAACTTACGAAGGGAGTTCCTCCGATGAACAGCGCTAATCCGTATGGCAGTGCACCAACACACCACATGTTGTCGGTGCTTGTGCAAAACAAGCCAGGTGTTCTAGCGCGAGTGGCGTCGCTGTTTGCACGTCGTGGGTACAACATCTTTTCGTTGGCTGTAGCACCAACCGATGATCCCGAGTTCAGCCGCATCAGCATCGTGGTTGATGTTGAGTCTGCGCCGCTTGAGCAGATTGTGAAGCAGTTGTTCAAACTGATTGAAGTGGTTCGCATTTCTGAACTCGATCCTCGCAGGTCGGTAGAACGTGAACTCATGGTGGCCACTATTCGTGCCACCCCCGAACAGCGCGGTCAAGTTGTTGAATTGGCCAACATTTTTGAGGGCAAGATCCTGTCGGTAGGGCAGGACGCCATCATCTTGTCCATGGATGGAAGCCCAGAAAGTTTGGACGATTTTTCAGATTTGCTGCGACAATATGGAATCATCGAATCGCAACGAACTGGCCGTGTGGCGCTTCCAAAGCTCGACCGCTCAATCCAGAAGTAAACCGTTTTCATTACACGTTCATAGACATAAGGGAAAGGCAAGATCATGGCAGCAAACATTTATTACGAGAAAGATGCTGATCCAGCACTCATTCGTTCGAAGAAGGTTGCAATTATCGGTTATGGCTCGCAGGGCCATGCCCATGCGCTCAACCTGAAGGATTCGGGCGTTGATGTTGTCGTTGGCTTGCGCGACGGTTCATCGTCGAAGGCCAAGGCAGAGGCTGCTGGCTTGAAGGTAATGAACATCGCGGATGCCGCAAAGTATGCAGACGTGATCATGATCCTTGCTCCCGACACCGAGCAGAAAAAGATTTACGAAGAGAGCATCGCGCCAAACCTTGTCGATGGCAAAGCGATTGCATTCGCTCACGGATTCAACATTCGCTACGAGCGCATTCATCCACCACAGGGTGTTGACGTCATCATGATGGCGCCAAAAGGCCCAGGCCACTTGGTTCGTCGCACCTACACCGAAGGCGGTGGAGTACCAGCACTGATTGCTGTGCATCAGGATGCAACGGGTAAGGCAAAAGCTGTTGCGTTGTCATATGCCGAAGCAATTGGTGGTGCACGTGCAGGTGTTATTGAAACCACGTTCACGGAAGAAACCGAAACCGACTTGTTCGGTGAGCAAGTGGTGTTGTGCGGAGGTCTTACCTCACTCGTGCAAGCCGGATTTGAAACACTTGTTGAAGCGGGCTACCAGCCAGAGATGGCGTACTTCGAGTGCTTGCACGAAGTGAAGCTCATTGTCGACTTGATGTACGAAGAAGGAATTGCAGGAATGCGTTATTCCATTTCCGACACTGCCGAATACGGCGACGTATCACGCGGACCACGCATCATCACCGCCTCAACCAAGGCAGAGATGAAAAAGATTCTTGAAGAAATTCAGAACGGCAAGTTTGCGGAAGAGTGGATTGCCGAGAGCGACAGCGGCCGCAAGCGATTCAGCGAATTGCAAAATGCAGGTCGCAACCACCCAATCGAAAAGGTGGGTGCTCAGTTGCGCTCGATGATGCCGTGGATCACGAAGGGTAAGAAAAAGGTCAGCGAAATTTCCGGCGGCTGATCGCCACATATCCCAATAAAACCCAATCCGTATAAGGGTGCTAATTCCCGAGTTGTTTAGTCGGGAATTAGGCTCTAGCGTGCCTCGGCATGACACACAACTTGGGTTTTGAAACACGTCAGATTCACGCCGGCCAAGAGCCAGATCCAACAACGGGTGCCCGTGCGGTTCCTGTGTATCGCACCACCAGTTATGTGTTCCGCGATGCACAACATGCACAGAACTTGTTTGCGCTTGCCGAAATCGGAAACATCTACACGCGCATCATGAACCCAACGCAGGGTGTGTTGGAAGCGCGTTTGTCATCACTTGAAGGCGGCATCACCACTGCAGTTGGTTTGCCAGGAGCACTTGCAGTATCGAGTGGACAATCTGCAGAACTTCTTGCAATCCTCACACTTGCCGAAGCAGGTTCGCACATTGTTGCGTCGCCAAGTTTGTACGGCGGAACATACAACTTGTTCCATTACACGTTGCCAAAGATGGGCATTGAAGTCACCTTTGTTGACGACCCAGACAACTTAGATCAGTGGAAAGCAGCAGCACGCCCAAACACCAAAGCGTTCTACGGCGAAGTGTTAGCTAACCCGCGCAACAACGTGCTCGACATTGAAGGCATTAGCAAAGTTGCTCACGATGTTGGCGTGCCACTCATTGTTGACAACACTGTTCCAACCCCGTATCTCATTCGTCCACTCGAGTGGGGAGCAGACATCGTCGTGCATTCACTCACCAAGTTCATTGGTGGACACGGAACATCAATTGGTGGAGCAATCATCGATGGTGGTTCGTTCGACTTCAGTCAGAACGACAGGTTCCCGAACTTCACCGAGCCAGATCCGTCGTACCACGGCCTTGCATATTGGCCAGCACTGGGTGCAGGTTCGTACATCATCAAGGCACGCGTACAAATGTTGCGCGACCTTGGCATGGCAACAACACCAGACAATGCGTTCAACTTCTTGCAAGGTCTAGAAACATTGTCGTTGCGTATGGAGCGCCACTGGGCAAACGCACAAAAAGTTGGCGAGTTCTTGGCTCAGCACCCACAGGTAGAAGAAGTGTTCTATGCAGGACTCAAAACCAGCAAGTGGCACGACCGTGCAGTGAAGTACGGCAACGGTAAGGGCTTCGGTTCAGTGCTGGCATTCAACATCAAGGGCGGTGTTGAAGCAGGTCAGAAGTTCGTTGCAGGACTTAAGCTGCACAGTCACGTTGCCAACATTGGCGACGTGCGCAGCTTGGTCATTCACCCAGCGTCAACAACGCACAGCCAACTCACACCAGAAGAGCAGAAATCAACTGGTGTGTTCCCAGGCCTCGTTCGTTTGTCGGTTGGTCTTGAGACCATCGACGACATCCTCGCCGACTTGGAAGCAGGCTTCGCAGCAGCGAAGTAACCTTGAGCCGCTATGGCGGTAACCACGCAAGTCACGAACGACGACTTCATCATCACGCTCACAGGCATCGATGCAGTGTGGGCGCTTAAGCGCAAGCTGGTGGTCAGACGGTCAACGATTACTTCTGTCAAAGTGCTTGACCGCAAGGCGGCGATGCGCCTGCTGAAGCTGCGAATGTGGGGGACTTCCCTGCCGGGCGTGGTGTGTGCAGGTACCTATTTGGTGAGTAAGCGGGCGGGAATGCCAAGAGGAAGTCGTGCCTTTATGTCGGTGTATCGAGCCAAACAGGTGCTGGTAGTGACAACTTCAGGAAAGCCCGCTCTAATCGCGCTTGAATTAGCGGATTACAGCGAATGTAATGAACTGCTAGCCCAATAATTTACTCTCCGTTCATCATTAGGTCAGACTGAGTTTACGGGTCAGTGGAAACATAATGTAGTGATCAAAGAGTCAGTCCCCACCCCGCGAAAGATGGTGGTCGTTTATAGTCGGGCTGACAGGATTTTTCGCGGGATCGTCACGGCAGGTGCGCTCACATCGCTCTTGGTATTGGGCCTCATTGCGAGTTTTTTGATTTATCGAAGCTTGGGTACCTTCCGCGAATTCGGTCTGAGTTTCATCACTGGTTCAGAGTGGTTTTCGGCTGGCGAGGACCCGATAGGCGGTGCAACTACTGCCTTGGTGGACGCTGATGACGTCAGTGTTTTCTCAATTGGTCCAATGATTGTCGGTTCGATTGTTGTCGCACTGATCGCGATGTTTTTTGCTGTGCCGTTGTCAATTGGTGGAGCTTTGTATATCGAATTTTATGCGCCGAGAGCGATTTATCGAGTACTCGTATCGTTGCTAGATCTGGCTGCTGCCATTCCTTCATTAATTTTCGGACTTTGGGGAATTCAAGTATTCACTCCGATTGGTGTGCGGTGGGCGACACTTCTCAATGATCGGTTGGGGTTTATACCGTTGTTTTCCGTCGAATTTGAGAACTTCGCAAGGAGTCCTTTCGTGGCAGGGTGTGTGCTTGCAGCTCTCGTTGTCCCTATTACAA